>DATIQH010000167.1:0-4629 GCA_035471155.1 Nitrospiraceae bacterium
TTCGGTCTTCCAATTTTTCGATCGCCACATGGAGACTGGAATCGATTCGGACCTCATCGCCGGCCTTCAGGTCCACGCCGACGAGATCGCTCGACCGTTGGAGAATCAAGACCTGCCGCCCCATCTCCTGCTCAAAACGAATCCGTCCGTCGGCTAAGGCCTCCGCCACCTTCAACACAGGCCCATTACGGTCATAGCCCAAGACCTTAATCACCGCGTAGGCTTCGTTGACCAGAATCTGGGCGCCGATCTTTAACTCGGCTGCCGGTACCCGTGGATCGACGGAAGCATAATACTCAGCGCCTCCTACCAGAATCCGCGCGAGGCCTTCATCGGGCACCTCAAGCAGAGTACCCACCCGATTGGCCGGCGCCGTGAGCTTCGCGATCACGTCGGCCACTTTCTTGAATTCGAGCTCGCGCTGCTTCTGCGCTGCTTGTCCGAGGATCACGACATGGCGCAGCTTGTAGAGGATCTTCTGCCGGGGATCGCTGTCGGGAAATGAGGCGAGGCATTGCTCGATGAGATCAAGCGGATCGAATTCCATGCGCATGGACGGATCGACGGCATCCTCCGTCTTTCCGTCGGATGCTGGATCCTGTGGCTTAGCTGGTCGGCGATCGCTCATCAGTGGTCCTCCATGCGGAACAGGTGGATGATCCTACCATAGCGACTGCATGGATTGCCCCTCAATTGACGGCTTGAAGGGTCACCGATACACGTTCGCGCTGATTTCCTCGAAGGATCTCGACCGTGACCCGATCGTTGACTTTGTGCCGTTCCATCACACCCATCAGTTCGTCCAAGGTCTCGACTTGTTTGCCGTCGACCGCCGTAATGATATCGCCCAATTCCACACGGCCAGTGACAGTCTCCCGGGCGCCCTTCAATCCGGCTTGTTCCGCCCCGCCTCCACGCAATACTTTGCCGATAAACAGCCCCTTGATCCCCCACCGTGTGGCCATTGCGTCTGGAACGAGGGAGACTCCAAGCCCCGGTCGAATGAGCTTGCCGTGCTTGATCAGCTCCGGGACAATCCGGTTAACTGTATCGACCGGCACGGCAAAACCGATTCCGGCGAAGGCCCCGCTTGGACTCACAATTTGAGTGTTCACGCCGATCAAACGGCCGGCGCTATCGAGCAGCGGTCCGCCGGAATTCCCCGGATTGATAGCGGCATCAGTCTGAATGACCCCTTCAATCGTCCGGTTCGATAGAGACTTGATCGTCCGCCCTAAGGCGCTCACCACACCGGTCGTCAGGGTATGATCGAGGCCGAACGGGTTTCCGATCGCCAATACCTTTTGCCCAACGCGCAGATCATGCGATATCCCGACGACGATGGGCGAGAGTGCCTCTTCTGGGGCACGAATCTGCAGGACCGCCAGATCGTGATCGGGATCGGCGCCGATGAGCGTCGCCTTATATTCCGTCCGATCGGCCAGTGTGACGGTGACCGAATTCGCCCCATAGACGACATGGAAATTGGTGACAATGTGCCCCTGCTTGTTCCACACGAATCCCGATCCGGACCCCTGCGGGACTTCAAAAGTATTGAAAGACCATGGATCTCGTTGAATCGCAGTATTCGCGATAAAGACTACGGATTTCGTCCCCCGTTCGAACACAGCCATCGTAGCCCGCTCATCCGCACCCAGCTCGCTGGGGGCGGGTGTCACGACGCGCGGCTGCCCCTCAGGCCCATCATAGGTCGTGCCCAATGGCTTGCCCCACTCCGCTGCCGACAAGGCAGGCCAGAGACTGATGAGCAAGAGCCCCGCTGACATGATTCGCCCCTTCATCGTCGTCATTCCCCCATAATTTGGAAAATGAGTTCCCTGGTCCGCGATCTGGTATCGAAATCAACGAGGACGATCTGCTGCCAGGTCCCCAGCAACATCACACCGTCCAGGAATGGAATGGTAACCGACGGCCCTTGCAGCTGGCCTCGCAAGTGGCTGTGGCCGTTGTCTTCACCGGCATTTCTCGTATTGTGTTGCCAGGCCGGATCCGCCGGCACGGCCCTGTCCCAAAATGATTTGGTATCGGCCCTGATGCCTGGCTCATCTTCGATGATCATCACCGACGCGGTCGTGTGTTTGACAAACACCGTCACGATCCCGGCCGAGAGCCCGGTGCCGGCCAGGGCGTCGGCTACGGACTTCGTGATATTTTCGATCTGTGCGTTCCCCTGCATGGGGAGACGCAATGACACCGTCTTGACCGACATCTTATGACTCCATCGCTCGCAGCGCTCGCCGCTCTCCTCGCGTAAAGGCGCAGCCTCGAGCCTCTTCCAATATGGCATCAAACTCGCCGTGCGCCGTGAGCTGTCGCAACGTCCCCATCACCGCGCCGCTCAACACGCCTTCTTGCTGCAACTTCTCTAAATAGGCAAAGGCATCGACCAAGGTTTCTTTCTTCCGTACATAGTAGTCTCGTCCGCGACGCTGATTGCTGTAGGCTTCAAACTGCTCGCAGGCGACAAGAATCTCTCCCAACTGCCTGATCCAGGGTTTGGCCGACGCCAGCTTTTCCGGATAGTAATAGTACAGCATCACCTGCTGCATCCAAGGCGCCCACGTCACACCCATCTTCCTGAGAGCTGGTCGAACCGAACGCAGCCGGCGGGCAAGCCTGCGCGAATAACCCAGCCGCATCTCGACCTGCTCCTTGGCCCAAGGGGTCATTGCAATACCGTCGGCCTCAAGATCCTTACCATAGCACCGGAGAAAGGACTCCGTTTCTCGCCCGTAGGCCGTCTCCGGATGGATGGCTCTCCATTCACGCGGTCTGGTCGGAATGCCACGTTCCTTAGCCCAAGACCAAATTTTCCCGAAGAGTCGGCGATCAAGCCCGGCGCGGCCTAAGTCATGCAACAAACAGGCAATCTGATACTGATAGACCCGCTCGGCTTCATGGCCCAGCGCCGCGGCCACTGCTGCGCACATGCGCGCGGTCCGAACCGCATGGGGGCGATCGTACCCGCGAATGATGCGCCCGTGGTGAGCAGGATGCGGGTAATCATAGAGACGCATCAACCGGGACAGGAGCGCACGAGATACCAGGACCGGAGCACATCTGTGGGCAAATGGTTTCATGAGCAGGGATGAACGCGCGTATGCGTATCGACTACAGCCGCGAGGAGAATATCGTTCGACGAAACGAGGTGTCAAGGCGAGCCTGCGCGACGACGCTCGATGAAAGCCCTGATATCTGCTATGCTCGGACCGACGGCACAAGAGAAACCTGTCCGGATCAGTCAGACACAACGATGAAAAGAATGTCTCCAGCCGCGGCGATCGTCCTGGGTGGAATCCTCGGCGTCTGCACCCTGGTCACCCCGATAACAGGATTCGCGGCATCCTCGCTTGATCAACTCACCGACCTGACGGGCAAGGCTTCCGTCATCGTCACACTCAAAGGCCGCGACAACTTTACGAGCGAATATCGTTACGACATCAGTGTCAGAAACCACTCTTCCGATTTACTGATCGCCGACTCGCTGGTGATCGTTCTCGATAAGATTACCAACCTCGCAGGGGAAGACCATGAAGGGCTAACAGGCGAATCCTTTCTTACCCGCTTTGACGTACTCGGGCAAGACGGGGAAACGAGCGATGGGAAACCGTTCTTTCGCGTTCCGGTCGGAGCGACTCCCGATCTTGGCTCGCTCGCCGACAGCCTCCCTGCCAGCGTCCGCCTCAGAAACAAAGATTATCTCGCGGTCTTCACACCTTCTTTCAAAGTATTGGGGCAAAAACGTCCGCCGCCTGAGCCGAAACAAACTCAGGCTGTCCCGGTTCAGCCAGGAGCCACTCCGACAACGCCCAGTCGCAACTCCATCGACAAGCTGATTCAGTTGTTGATTAAAAAGGGAGTGGTAACAGAAGAAGAATGGCGCAAGGCCAGCCAGCCGTGAGCGACCTAAGATGCGACGCCTGCCAAGGCATCTGGCCGAAGGAAGACCATTTCATCGCCGACCTCGGCCTCTCCAAGGTCTATCTGCACGAGGATCAATTCTTTCCCGGCTGGACCGTCGTCGTTTTCAAACGCCACGCAACCGAACTGTTTCATCTGGCCCCTACGGAACGGATTCAACTGATGGAAGAAGTCAACCGAGTCGCCAAGACTCTGGTCCAGGTCTTCGAGGCCAAGAAGATCAATTACGAACTCCTCGGCAACCAACTTCCTCACATCCACTGGCATGTGATCCCTCGGCTGGCCAGCGACCCAGCTCCTCTAGAGCCAGTCTGGCGAGTGCAGCATGTGCCCCTGCTACCTTCAAAGCCTGATCTTCAAAGCATGCTCCAGCGCCTGCGGCAAGCCGTTCAAAACGCCCGCTAAATCACGAATCGCTGCTCTCCTCAATGAATTCCACCCGGCCCACTTGCGCCGATTCAATGATATAATACAGCCCATCTTTGACAATAGATCTGGGGGGCACAGGTTTCCAATGCGTCGCCGATTGGTGCTCGTGCTCCTCTTGTTCACGTTTTTCATCGCGTGTTTCTCCATCCATCACTCCTTCGCGCAAGCGCCTGAGGACGTGCCGTTCCCAACGGTTGAGTCCCCGCCTCCGCCTTCCGAAACTTCGCCTGCTCCAGCGCCTACGAATGAGCATCAGTT
>DATIQH010000168.1:0-1980 GCA_035471155.1 Nitrospiraceae bacterium
TTGAGTTTCTGAAGACGCCCTGGCACTACAAACTCGATTAAAGGCCGTTGCCGGCAGGAGTCTTCCCCCCGCACCACGCGCCGATTTGACTTTGGAGCGCGCGACGGGTCCATCGGCGATCGGGATGACGCGCCTGTGCGAGCCGGAAGACTTGGTCCGGTCGTTTGAAGGCAGATTTTCCGGTATTTACCTACTCAACCACTCAGATTCGCCCAAACCTGCCGGTACAGATCCTGCCATGGATAGCTCGACGCCATGGAGATCCAAATCCGCCGCACCGTCACCCTTACCTGGGCGCCAATCTTGAGCAGCTTGGTGCGAATCGTCGATACTTGCGCCTGCGCCAGTTCCGTCGCCTTCAGCCCCAAGCGCCGCAATCCACTCACCAGAACATAGGCCGCCACCGACAGATACATTCGCATTTGATTGGCACGCATCGTCTCGGCACTCACCCGATCGGCAAACAGACTGTACTGTTCTTTGATGCGATTCTCCATATCGCCGCGAGCGCAATATAGCTGTTCATACAGAGCCTGCGCTCCCCATTCCTCAGCCGACAGAGAGGTCACGATGTAACGTGGGTTCTCCTTACCATCAATGTGCTCGGCTTTGGCCACCACGCGCCGCGCACGGCTCCATCCGCGATTCTTCTTGCCCTTGCCCGTTTGATAATCAAACTCAGTGAATACACGCGCTGGTTGTCCGGTCTGCTTCCATTGTTCGGTGGCTTCCCACATCGCACGCCCGATGATTCGCCGCAGCCGCTTATTGCGAGCCAGACCAAACACATAGTCCACTTGGTTGTCTTCACACCAACTCATCAACTCATTCCGGCAGAAGCCTGAATCGCCCCGCAGAATGATCTTTACCTGAGGCCAGGCTTGTCGAATCTGCGCCACGATGCGTTGGATCTCCACCAGGCTGCCGGCCGCAGCATCGCTATTGGATTGCCGCACGCGCGCACACAATACGTGATCTCCGCAGAACATGTACAGCGGCAAGTAACAGTAGCAATCGTAGTAGCCATGGAAGAAGCGACCTTCCTGCTTGCCATGCAGAGCGAAATCTGTCGTGTCGATGTCGATCACGATTGGCTCTGGTGTCTGCTTGTGCGATTCCACGAACACGTCCACCAGCAGTTTGTCGATGCCATCCTTCCAGAATGTGATCTTCTTGTACCGATCCGGCTCGCCGGCGCCCAACTCCATCCGGTTCAGCGTGCTCTTTCCCGCCAACGCCCGCTCCACATCTTTACGCCCGGCCAGAACACCAAACAGCGGATCGTTCCGGAGTTGTTCGTGATCGGCAATGTCTTCGTAGCCCAGCGCCAATCCGTAAATCCGTTGCGAGAGCATCTCCTCAATCGAGTGTTCCACCCGCGCTTGGCTTCGCCCATCTAGAAAGCACTGCGCCAGCCGCGGCAACAGGTTCAATCGCTTGTCCGTTTGACGCAGCAACAGCGCACCCGCGTCGGAGCTGATTGTGCCACCGTCGAAGCGGGCCTCAACCTGCCGCGAACCACACTCTTCAAAACCGAAACTGGATTGGTTACACTCTGTCATAGCAAAGGCCGTTCTTTCTGTGGTCGTAACTGCTTGTGTGGAAACTCAGTTATGCCATGAAGGACGGCTTTTTGCTAGAGGTATCGTGAGATATGCGGGCTAATGACCAGAAGCACCAGAGGCACGAACCATGCGGCATGGACAGGAATAACTGTCCAGGACACCATGGCGCCGATCAGCAGCACTACGGTGAGCTCGCCCAACCTCTCGGGTTGTTCATTAAAGTGCAGCACCGCTTCCGCCATTGCGGCCGGCGCTTTCTCCGGATCCGTTGCCACGTCGTCATTCTTCTGTCCACGCACGAAGACGGACTCGGTGCGGCGTGAAGAAAATAGTGTGGCAAATTGATCGAGCGTGTTGAACGTGATGGTGACCTGCCGTAGTGACTCCTTATTCGCGCGGTTCCGTACGATCTGGC
>DATIQH010000169.1:0-9086 GCA_035471155.1 Nitrospiraceae bacterium
AAGGCAGTCTGTCCGATATCGAGTCCAACACATTCGGCAATCATCGACAACTTCCGACTCCTGATCCATCTGGTCTATTCAGTCTATCTGGTCTCTCTAGTTATCCGACTCTCCCAACCAAATAGACTAATTAGAGCGCCACTCTCGCATTCATGATCGGCCCTATAAGCTTGAAGGTCAAGGGGGTTCCGGGCTGAAACGGCGGCAAAGAGAGGCTCGCCGCTTTCTGGGCAAACCCGGCTCCAGGAATCAGGGTGACCGTGATGTCCAGGAGGCTTTGCTGCAGTGGCTGTCGCAACGCTACGCGCCCCTGGGCAGTAAACGATCCATCCGCACCGTCTCCCTTCAATTCCGTGACGTCGCAGGTGCCATCGCGGCAGGCGATCGCGCCTTGGATGTGGCCGAGCATCAGCGAGGAATTCGCAGAGGCTCCGGCAACAATTCGTTCGACGACGAGATCCTTGACTTCGACTTTCACGGTCCCTTCCCCTTTGAGGGCAGCCTGGGCGCCTTGTGCATTGTCCCAGTGATGCATGAAATCTCCCTGAACGGTTCCTCGGCTCACATAGGGCTTTAAGACTGTTGCAAGATCCATCTGCCGGAGCTTGCCGTTAACGACAATAGGACCTTCTAAAGACCATGACGCCGAAGTCAAAGATCCTGTGGCTCGTCCTACTCCTGCCTGCGCGGCTCCTGGCAGCTGGATGGCGTAATCTACCACTAATTGGCCAATAATTGCCTGAAAGACTTCAACCGTCGCACGAGCGGCTTCAACGGGAATCGTTCCGATTATCGGTCCAGCAAGGACAAGATCACGCCACTCAATGGCGGGGGGAAAGCCCACCGACCAATCCGCCGCGCGAACCTCCCATCCACTAGCCCGATGGAGTTCAGCCAATAAGCGGTTCTGGAGAAGGCCATAGGGAAAGGTCAGGAATAGAAATACGGTGAAGCAGGCTAGCGACGCGAGTCCCCACCCTAAGGGACCTTTCAGCTTCAAGGTTTCGAGCCAGGTCAAAGGCCAAGCCATCATGAGGCTCCCACCGCTACCCATTGACGTACGGTCTGAAGCTCCGCTTTCTCCTGGAGGACCGTGAGTTCGAGTAAGATCGCTTTGGGAGATTCGGTCCCACGGCCAGTCCATTCATCGACCCAGAGCTTGCTCTTGCCATCATAATAACGCACGTTGAATCCTTTGACCTTGTTAGCCAGCTCGATTCGCTCGATGGATTCGTCCGTCAAGCCATAGAGGTTTCTTCGCACGAATCGAAGAAGGCTATCGCCTTCTCTGGTGTAGACGATACGAACTAACTCGGTATCGTTGGCCGACTCCGCCCCTCGAAATTGGCCCATGCTGAGAAAAGCGACTGAATCGGCAGGCCGACCGTCGTACTGTCCGTTGATGCCCATCCAAGGATTGCTCTCGGACCCCATGCAAACAGATAACTCATCGGTCATCAGGCGCAGGGTACTGCGAACGATCTGTTCATTAGCTGAATTTTCGCGCACCGCGTCGATTGCGCTGGTCGTGACATAGAGAGACCCAAAGACCAACGCAGCCATCATGGCGACCAGAGAGACTGCCAGCAGGACTTCGACCAGAGTAAAGCCGCTCTCAGAATCCCGTGGGGCTTGTCGAAAAAACATAGGTGCTGACTTCAACCATTTCATCCGTTTTCCCTCGAGGCCATAGAATCTGAATCTTGATCTCCCGTACGTTCGGCAACGGTGTGGACGATACAATCCGCTTCCATCGGTAACCCGACGGGCGATTCGTAATCTCGGCGGCGGCTTGCGCCCCCAGGGGAAGCGGGAGAAACTCTCCGCCTGATTCACCGAGGGGCAACATCGCGCCCAACTCCGTTTCCGTCAACTTTTCCTGCGCGAGAACCGTGGCGGTGGTGAGTTCCTTGGCTCTCGCATGGAGGTCGAGATCCCAATTGCGAAGTCCCAAGAGGATCGGCAGAGCCAGGGCGAGAATGCCGAGCGCGATCAAGACTTCCAATAATGTGAAACCTCGTTCACTCCCCATAGAATTACGCTCTGCGCTGACACCGCGTTATCAGAGTCAGCGTGACTGCCCGCCTACAACAGGAGGTTTTAGCCAGGGTCTGACTCGATCTGGAATGATGAGGGCTTTGGGAGGCTCGATCCGTTCATCGCTCATGCGGATCGCTCCTGTAACCGGTTCAATGGCAATGGCCAGAATGTTGTTGCGCGTATCGGTCAAATGCATCGTCACTGGATCGATCCTACCGGTGGGGTAGAAGGACAGATCGACCCGACCTAGTCCTTTTTTCCCTTGCGCGACCAGCATATCTGAAATGCGAATGCTAGCGGGGAGGCTCAACGGTGTGGCCCAGGCGGGGTCAATCGGCACCTTTTCTTGGTTCCCATCCAGAATCACCGGCCAGTAGACCCCGCGATCGATATCGACGTACAGGCGGATCGTTTTTTGGGTCGCCATGGCCATGCTCTGGAGGGATCGCACAGTTGCAACCATCCGTCGTCCGACAGAACTCAGATTTTGTTCGAATGAAATTCGAGGCAGGATGATTCCCAGCAGCCCGACGAGCAAGAACAGCACAATGATGATTTCCAGGATGGTGAATCCACTTGAAGTGCTTGAGGCGTGAGGCGTAAGGCGTGAGGTGAGGGGAGACAAGCGCAGTGTCTCTGATGTCCATAACCCGTTCCCCCGTGCCTCTCGTACCTCCTGCCCCATCCCACTAGTCCTTATCCAAATTCCAATTTGCAATATCGGCATTGATGCCTTCGCCACCGACTTCACCATCGGTTCCAAGAGAAATAACCTCGTACTCGCTTCTTAGGTTTTGATTCTGACCAGTACTCTGGCCTGGACTCAGATACTTGTAGGGATTTCCCCAGGGATCTTCAGGAAGTTTTTGGAGATATCCGCCGATCTTCCACTTCTTTGGGATCACCCCAATTGAAGGCTTTTCCACCAAGGCCTTCAATCCTTGTTCGGTCGAAGGATAGACCCCATTATCGAGTTTGTAGAGCTGCAAGGCTCCTTCGATATTTCGAATTTGAACTTTTGCCGCCGTGCGCTTGGCATCGTCGGTCCGCCCCATGATACGAGGAACGACCAAGGCTGCGAGGATCGCAAGAATGGCCACCACAACCATGATCTCAATGAACGTAAAGCCACGTTCACGACAGAGAATGTCGTGCGAGAGACGACGAGTGAGGGATGAGGGGTGGAAGCTCGCGCCCTCATCCTTCTTCCACCACAGCGACCTCTTGCTCTCGACCTGTTCTCTTTCGCTCATCGAACACCTCCCATTAGACACATCACCGTTCACTGATTACTCCCTCTAGTGAACCATTTGGCCCATCTCGAAAATAGGCAACAGGATTGCTACGACGATACAGAACACCAAGACACCCATGATCAAGATCATGATGGGCTCCAAGAGCGATGTGAATCGCGTAATGACCCGATCCACTTCTCCATCATAGATGTGCCCGATCCGACGCAGCATCTCCTCCATTTCGCCGCTTCGTTCACCGACTGCAATCATGTGTGTGACCAGCGCAGGGAACTCTCCGCTGCGCTTCAACGGTTCGGCTATCGTTTCACCTTCCCGTATATTCTGCCTGGCTCCCTCGACGGCATGCTCCAGCACTCGATTGTTCATGACGCGCTTCGCAACGTCCATGGCATCTAGCAACTGTACGCCGCTCGCCAACATGGTGGCCAATGTGCTCGTGAGCCTTGAGATAGCGACCATGCGGGCGACCTCACCCAAGAGCGGGAGCTTCAGAAGCCACCGGTCTGCCGTGAGCTGTCCCGTTTCTGTCTTCATCCCTCTGCGCGCCAACCACACAATCAGACCTATCCCACCGAGCATCACCGCCCAATAGTCTGAAAGAAAATTGCTGATACTCATCAACGCGACGGTGGGCCAGGGGAGGGCCTGCTTCAAACTTGTAAAGACGGCGGTGATTTTTGGCACGACAAAGGTCATGAGGAAGAACAGCACTGAGACACCGACGATCAACATCAGAGCAGGATACAGCACGGCATTCGTCACTTTATGCTTGAGCGCCAACTGCTTTTCGAGAAACTCTGCGAGGCGGAATAAGATCTGATCTAGTGCTCCGCTGGCTTCGCCGGCCCGTACCATATGCACATAGATCTGAGAGAACTCTCGAGGATAGCGTTCGAGCACTGCGCTAAAGGATGAACCTCCACGAATCTCTTCGCGAACGTCAGCCATAAGACTCTTCACGGATTTCTTTTCCGTTTGATCCACCATCACCCCGAGCGCCTCCACCAGCGGCAGTCCTGCAACCAGTAACGTCGCCAGTTGCCGGGTCATCATCGCCACGTCGGTGGTGTTGAGGGCGGGGGAGCGCCCGATTCCGGCGGCAGATCTTCCAGACGTGCCTGTGGTCGAGCTGACGGTGGCTGATCCTTGCTCCACCATATCGGTGGGAAACACGCCGACCTTTCGCAATTTTACACGCGCAACTTTTGGGCTCTCGGCATCGATGATGCCGGTTGCCGCTCCGCCGTCGTTCCGATAGCCTTTATACTGATAGACAGGCATATCTGGCTAAATCTCGACTTCTTGCTGGGTGATCCGCATCAACTCTTCGGTCGTCGTGATTCCGTGAAAGACCTTCTCCGCTCCTTCATCTTTCAACGTCACCATCCCCTTTGCCATCGCCGCTTGACGAATCGAGGCTGAATCCGCCTTGTTGCCGATGAGACGGCGGATCTCATCGTCCAAGACGAGAAGCTCAAAAATGCCTGTTCGTCCGCGATAGCCGGTTTGAGAACAGGCTTGGCACCCGACTCCCCGATAGAATGCGGGCCGCACCCTGGGCGGGACGATCCCGAGCCGAATGAGTTCCTCATCAGCCGGCTGATAGGGCTGCTTGCAGTCCGGACAAACCTGGCGTAGCAATCGTTGCGCTAAGACCGCGACCACCGAGGAGGCAACGAGAAACGGTTCGATACCCATGTCGATCAATCTGGTGGCCGCACTGGCTGCGTCATTCGTATGGAGTGTGGAGAAGACCAAATGTCCCGTGAGCGAGGCATGAATGGCAATTTCGGCAGTCTCACGATCGCGAATTTCCCCAATCATGATGACATCGGGGTCTTGTCTGAGAATCGACCGCAATCCTGCGGCAAACGTCAGGTTGATCTTGGGATTGACCTGCATCTGGCCCACGCCAAGCAGTTGATACTCCACCGGGTCTTCGACGGTAATGATGTTTTTGTCCGGCGCGTTGATCTGGGTCAAGGCCGCATACAGCGTCGTCGTCTTCCCGCTCCCGGTCGGTCCGGTCACAAGAATGATCCCGTGCGACAGCTGGATCAATTGTTGGATGATCCCCAACCGATCCTGAGAAAACCCCATCTCCGACAGGTTCAGCAGGCGGTTTTCTTTCTCCAAGAGACGCAGGACCACCCGTTCGCCATGTGACGTGGGCAGGACCGAGACTCGCAGATCGACATCCTTACCCGCCGTCCTGATCCGAAATCTGCCATCCTGCGGCAACCGTTTCTCCGCGATGTTCAGCCCTGCCATGATTTTCAACCGAGCGATGATACTGGCTTGCAAATGTTTGGGAGGGGTTAAGACTGGGTAGAGTACTCCGTCGATGCGATACCGCACAACCAACCCCCGTTCAAACGATTCGAAATGAATATCGCTTGCGCGCTGCTTCACGGCTTGGAAGAGCACGGAATTAACGAGCCGGATGATGGGCGCTTCATCTGTGGCGTCGAGGAGATCCTGCGGCTCATCTAACTCATGTGCGATTTGATCTAAACTCTCACTGGCCGCAATATCCTCCATGACTTGCTCTGCGCCCGCAGGACTTGCTGCTTCGTCATAGACTCGATTTAAACAGGCTAGGAGCGACAAGCTGCTGGTCAACACAGCCTTGATCGGAAGTCCCAGTAAAAGCCGGAGATCATCCAATGCAGCCGTTTCCAAAGGATCGATCGTGGCCACAAGCACCGCTCCCTCTTCTGTCTTGAGAGGAAGCACGTGGTAGCGGCGGGCGAAATGGATGGGAACTTTCTTGACCCACTCATGATCGACCTGGTTCACATCAAGATAAGGGAGCCAGGGAAGTTCAAATTGAATGGCGAGCGCTTGGAGGAGTTGCTCTTCGGTAATTGCTCTGAGGCGGATCAGTATTTCGCCGAGACGCCCTCCTTTGGTTCCTTGAATATTGAGTGCCTCAAGCAATTTTGCTTCGGTCAAGCCGAATTTATCTTCAAGGATCGCTCCCATCAGAGGTCGACCGGAATTTTCGTCGTTTACCACGGAACACCAAATGGATGATTCATCCTTGAAAACCGTATTGATCTTGGGAAAGGGCCCATGTCATTGGACGTAAAAAGATACTCTCTCCCGCATGTCTCTTACAAGGTCACGAGGCTCTCGTCGTTGTACCCCTTTAGAGGGACATATCCTCCGAATCCTGCGCATCAGAAACTGAAAACAACAGTCGGTTGTTGAAGGCAAAAAAGAACCGCGACAGAGGAAGATATAGCGGACTCAGCGGATGTCGAACGTCATCGCAGTTCGCTGATTGTTGCGTAAGACATCGAGCTTCACTGACCTCTCATTACGCAGTTGCTGGAAGAGGGTGAGCATCGTACCGGGATCACGGATTTCCACGCCGTTGACCTGCTGGAGAACATCCCCGTACTTCAACCCGATTTTCTCATAAAAGCTGGAAGGTGCGATAAAGTCGAGACGGAACCCATTCATCGTTCCATTGACCAAGTACGGTACCGCTCTCGCTTGGGATAATAACTTGGGCAGATCGCCCATGGCTTGCTCGACTTCTCTGCGATCAAGTGTCGCGCGCACCGGGCTCCCAGGCGCCGGAGCGACGGCCGATGCCGTTGGTGCTGGCGTTGGAGCAGACGGAGGTTTCTCGATCTGCGAGACGGCAAGCTCGAGCAACTCCTGTTGATTGCCCTGTCGAATGACGATCCCGTCCCGACGGATTTCGCTGATCTCGCCCACATCGGGTATTTGGTCGTGCAATCGGAAAAATAGTTGTCGTTTGCCGGAAAGTTCTTCAACGATGGCCGAGACTCCCTCACGATCGCCGACCACCACCCCTAGCAGCTTGAGCTTCGACGACAGATTCAAGGGGGCCCTGGCCGGCTGCATACTCGATTCAGCGATGCTCATGCCGAGAGGGTCTGGTGGGAGGGGAAAGAGTCCGCTCATCCGAATACGCTCGATCAAAACGGGCAGAGACGCGTTTTCACCGGTTTCCCGGTCGGAATGTGGCAATGACCGCACGAGCCCTGCAGGCACAGACAAGGCCTCCGCAATCACCGCGTTGATGATGTGGGCGATGAGAAATGTGCCACAGAGCACAAAGGCGAGGATGATGCCTCGACGTATAGTCATAGTCTCAAAACCGATTTTGGACCCGTCTGTCCATTCCGCGGGGTATTCTAGTGTGGAGCGAAGGCTTCATGCAAGAACAACCAACCGGTCTGTGAAACGATCAAAATGCCGGGGGTCCGTAGACAACAGAGCATATTCGAGACATAATTCAGCCATTTTCCGCCACTACAAGGAGTGCATGTGTGAAAAAAGCCTTAATCAGCGGTATTACAGGACAGGATGGCTCGTACCTCGCCGAATTTCTTCTTGGGAAGGGGTATGAGGTGTACGGCATTATTCGACGATCGAGCTCATTCAATACGGGGCGGATCGATCCCATCTACGAGGACCCTCATGTTCCGCATCGGCGACTCCATCTGGTCTATGGCGATCTCAACGACGCGAGTTCCCTCAACCGCATTATCCGAACAATCCAGCCCGATGAAATTTACAACTTAGGCGCACAAAGTCATGTGCGGGTGAGTTTCGATATTCCCGAATATACCGGCGAGATTACCGGACTCGGAACGATTCGCCTCCTGGAAGCCATTCGCGAGTCAGGGTTGAAGCCAAAGTTTTATCAAGCGTCGTCAAGCGAGATGTTCGGCAAAGTGCAGGACGTCCCCCAGCGCGAAACCACACCGTTTTATCCGCGCAGCCCCTATGGTGCAGCCAAGGTCTATGCGTTTTGGGTGACGGTCAATTATCGAGAAGCCTACGGCCTCTTTGCCTGTAACGGCATTTTATTCAACCATGAATCGCCTCGGCGCGGTGAGACATTCGTGACTCGCAAGATCACAAAAGCCGCGGCCCGCATCAAGCTGGGTGTCCAGCAGGATCTATTCTTGGGGAATCTCGACGCCAAGCGCGACTGGGGGTTCGCCGGCGACTATATCGAAGCCATGTGGATGATGTTGCAGGCGAAGACTCCCGATGATTACGTGATCGCTACCGGTGAAACACATACCGTGAAAGAAATGCTCGAGCTGGCATTCGACCGGTTGCAGCTGGATTGGAAGAAACATGTCAAGATTGACCAGAAGTATTATCGTCCGACCGAGGTAGATCTCCTTATCGGCGATGCGGGCAAAGCAAAGAAAGAGCTTGGCTGGGAACCGAAGGTGCGATTTCAGGAGCTGATCGCCATGATGGTCGATGCCGATCTGGCTATAGAGAAAGAAAAATTGGACGGTACTCGAAAGAGAGGTTAGGGGTTGGGCGGTGGAGGTGCGCAAACGACTATGACATCGTTTTGGAAAGAGCAGCGCGTTGTCGTCACAGGCGGAGCCGGCTTTCTCGGGTCTTTTGTCGTGGAGCAGCTCCGTGCGAAAGGCTGCCGAGACATTTTCGTACCTCGCAGCAACGATTACGATCTCGTCCAAATGGATGCCGTGAGACGACTCTACAGCGATCAATCGCCCGATATGGTCATCCACTTGGCAGCTCGAGTCGGCGGAATCGGCGCAAACCAAGCCAATCCAGGAAAGTTTTTCTACGACAACTTGATGATGGGCGCCCAGCTCATGGAAGTCGGACGTCAGCGGGGATTAAAGAAATTTGTGGCATTGGGCACCATCTGCGCCTATCCCAAGTTTGCTCCCATTCCATTTATCGAGGACGACATCTGGAATGGATATCCCGAGGAGACCAACGCACCCTATGGGCTGGCCAAGAAGATGCTGCTGG
>DATIQH010000170.1:0-4111 GCA_035471155.1 Nitrospiraceae bacterium
CGGGATCCGTGTACTTGGCGGCGTTCGTCAGCAGGTTGCCGATCACCTGCGACAGGCGCAGTGGATCCGCCTCGAGCTTCACGTTGTCCGCGGGCAGCGAGACGGTGAGGTGGTGATGCTTCGCATCCATCAGCGGCCGCGCGGTTTCGACGGCCACGCCGATCACCGACTTGAGGTCCACGTAGTCGCGCTTCAGTTCGAGCTGGCCCGAGTTAGTGAGGCGGCCGGGTCACCGTTGAGGATGTGGTCGAGGTGAGAACGCCGTTGGGGGCCGTTTTCACCATCCTGATGACTAGTGGATGAGTCCGCCGACCACCCAATGCCGATCATTCGGCACATCGATAAGCAGCCGTGTCAGATTCATCCGGGCCAGCTGCGAGGCGATTTCATCTTCCGTAAATGCTGCGAGCAGCGAGTTGTAGAAATCCCTCCTGAGAATGTCCGGCACCCCGGAGGCATAACGATCGACGATGGCTTGCGCCTCTTCCGGCGAATCCGGTCTGAGAAGATCCATCACGAGCACGGGAGAACCGGGCTTTACGGCCAATCGCAGCTTATGCCAAAACTGCAGCGGGTTCGGCACATGATGCAGCAGGCTATTGGAGATAACCGCGTCAGCGATATTAGCGCCAGCGAGATCTTGAAATCGTTCGCAGCGGAACGTAATACGATCAGACAACCCGGCTTTTTGCACAGCCTCCTCAGCCAACCGTACCATCGGCACCGACGCATCGACGCCGGTGATGCGGCAAGCGGGAAACGCCTGAGCAAAGCGGATAGGGATATCGCCCGGCCCACAACCCAGGTCGAGCGCATGCCCATCGGAAAAATCAGGAAAGTAATCGCGGAAGCGATCGACGAAGCCCTGATTCTCCTTTTCGAAATCCGCCTGCGCATAGACAAGGGCCTGCGCAGGATCGTCCATCAACTCCGGTTCAGGTATTCGATCCATCGTCATTTACCGTCTATCATTCAACATTTTCCCCATGCTTAAGCACCACTTCATCTCCCGGCCTCACCACGCCCTCACGCAACACCCTCGCGTAGAATCGACTCCATCCCGGGTTCACTTTCTGGGAAACTCGCTTGAAATCTCTGTCCCTGAACCACTGAGCGTTCTTGTCGCAGGGACTCGTATAGCTCACGATCTCTAGCTGGACCTCCGGCCCAACGTGGAGCCGATCCCCCAGTGTGAGCTTCTCCCACTCAAGCCCGACAAGCGTCAAGTTCTCTCCGGACGACCCGGCCTCGATCGAATGGCCCTCATCCTGCAGCCGCTCGATCAGTTCTTGCGAATAGAGACAGACCGCGCGATCGGGCCCGCCATGCACCTTGAGGTTCTGCTGCCGATCCCCTTCGACTCCGGCCTTAGTGATGACGGCCTCCAGCACCGGACGTTTCGGGACACCTCCATCCGACACATTAATCTGGCACACATGTGGATAGGGTGGTTGTCCATTCTTGGCCATCAACTCACTCCTTCGCAGGACTCTCCCATCAACATTTCCAACGCCACCCAGCCCTCTTGTTCGCGCCGCTGCAACAACATGGCGCCGGCCTTGGAAAATTCCTCGACGATCTCTCGCTCTTGCTCGATGAGAATGCCGGACAGCAAGAGCCGCGAACCGTGGCTCACGTACTGCGTCAATGCTTCGCGCAACAGCAACAGTGTCCGGCGGTCGAGATTGGCGAGCACCAGATCCGGCCGTAGCGCCCCTTGCCGGTCAACCCCCTCCAGCGTCCCGCACAGAAACTCGAGATTGTCTCCAAACCCGTTCTCTGCGGCATAGTCGCGCGCGCAATCGACTGCAACAGGGTCGCATTCTACTCCCAAGGCCGAGCCTGCCCCAAGCCGCAATGCGGCCATCGCCAGAATGCCGCTCCCAGCCCCCACATCCAGCACAAATTCGCCGCCGTGAATCCGGTCTTCAAGCCATTCCAGCAACATCCTGGTCGTCGCATGATGACCTGTGCCGAATGCCTGCTTCGGATCGAGGATGATTTCAATATCGCCAGGTTGTAGATCGACAGGCTCCCAGCTTGGCCTGATCACAACCCGCTTACCGATTCGAATCGGTCTGACCGACTGAGCCCACTGCCGGTCCCAATCCTGCTGCGGAAGGGACTGCACCTGAATGTCCGAACTTGGCCGCTCCCCTCCCTCCATGTGTTGAAGTACTTGCCTGAGTCGAAGGCCCTGCTCCGGCGACCAGTGCTGGCGGGACCAATAAATGTGGATCGTACCTTCGTCTTGCCAACTGCCTTGAACGAACGGATCGGCCAGGAGCCCCAATAGCTCAGCGGCATCGACGTCACTCCGAACCGTCATATCGATCCACTCTTCAGCCATCACACCACCAGGTGATTGACGAGGACACCCCCATCCAGTAAGGTCGGCGCTATGGCCCACAACCAGCCTATGACGCCAAGGACCAAAACCCATGCACTGACAGGCCTGGTGGCGAGGCTCGACCGCATGATTGCCCTGGCGACAGCCTCCAGTTCTGCCTTCACCCGCTGGCGTCTCATCATCTTCGTGGTCGGAGCCATCTGCACAATAGCTCTCTACAAAATGGAATGGTATCAAGCCGGCAACGTGACGCTTATGGCCTTCGCCGCCCTGTTTTTCACTGTGGCCGCCTATCATAACAGGCTCGAAAGCCGCCTGCACCGGCTTCGTCTCTGGAAGCAAATCAAGCTCGTACACCTGGCGCGCCTTCGGCTGGATTGGCATCACATCCCCGCTCGCCCCTGGAGCGCTCCCGAACAGCATCCCTATGCGAAAGACTTAGACCTGGTCGGCCCCCACTCGCTCCTCCATCTGCTCGACAACACCGTCTCCTCGCTTGGACAGGCGCGGCTACAGTCGTGGCTGCTGGAACAGCCGCCGAAACCTGACCAGTGGCTCTTGCGCCGCCGCCTCGTAGAGGAACTCATTCCACGCTCGCTGTTTCGAGATCGGCTGGGGCTCGAAGCTCAACTCATCGGCGAACAGGAAATCAACGGCCGACGGCTGGAAGCCGTTCTGAATCATGCAGTCGGATTCCCATATCTCACATCCGTCTTGGCGATTCAAACTCTGCTTGCCACCGCGACCATCGTGCTCGGACTGGGTACGATGCTCGGGTGGCTTCCGGGTTATTGGATATGGACCTTCGCACCCTATGCCTTGATCTATTTCTGGACCGATCAGGGCGAAGAATTATTGGAACATGCGGTGGGCGTGCATCTCGAATTGGAGAAACTGGGAGCGGTGCTGGGGTTTGTTGAACGGCGTGCCCGGCCTCGCCACACAGCGCTCGCCGCACTATGGGAGCCGCTGCTTGCGCCGGGCATGAATCCGCCCCAGCTCGTCCGGCAAGCAGCTCGCACTCTCCATGCGATCAGCGTCAAAGCCCATCCGCTCATCCATCTGGCCATCAATGCGTTCTGCCCCTGGGACTTGTGGTTTACCTCTCGGCTCCAACGAATTCAGGCTCAGGTAGCCGCCCATCTGCCGACCTGGCTGGATCGACTAGCTGAGGTCGAGGCAGCTTCGGCGCTCGCCACGTTTGCCGCACTCCACCCGTCCTATCGCTGGCCGGATCCGCATCCTGCCGACCCTCAGCGTAACGGAACGCAGGCGAAGCTCATAGCCAAGGGGCTTGCCCATCCGCTGATTCCAGAGACGCACCGGGTCTCGAACGATGTCGCACTCGAAACATTGGGGACAGTCGTCCTGGTAACCGGGTCCAACATGTCAGGGAAAAGCACCTTCCTGCGAACCCTGGGCATCAATCTATGCCTCGCCCAGGCAGGCGCCCCAGTCTGCGCCGATCTCTTCGAATGGACATGGGTGCGCCTCGCCACCTGCATCCGCGTGGACGATTCGCTCGAAGCGGGACTGTCTTTTTTCTATGCCGAAGTGAAACGCCTCAAGAGCCTGCTCGACGTGACGGCGGATCGATCCAGTCCACCGGTCATTTTCCTGATCGACGAAATCTTCAAAGGCACCAACAACCGTGAGCGGTTGATCGGAAGCCGTGCCTTCATTACCGCTCTCGCGCAAGGCAACGGGTTTGGTTTAGTGACCACCCATGATCTGGAATTGACCGATCTTGACAAGACAGTC
>DATIQH010000171.1:0-15238 GCA_035471155.1 Nitrospiraceae bacterium
GGTGTGACGAACTGGAAGGCCCTCGCCCGGGCTCATGGCACGTCTCGGCGTGCCAGTGGGTGGGCGGGTGAGAACGCCGCACGCAGTCGGAGACCAATCGGGCCACCCTTTAAAAATGACAAAATCTCAAGCGGTCGGGCACCCAGGTCAGCGCCACCCGAAAAGACGTATATTCCGTTCCTCCCCGCTGAGAGAAGAAGGGGGAGTTGTGGCTGATTGCGTCGATAGTGAATCGATGAAGGGGATAGCGGCGCTCAGAAATCGTCGTGTTCTTGCAGCACAGCTACGTTCAAGTGACAATGCCGTCGTGAGTGTCTCGCTGCTGATCGAGCGATAGCGCCCACTGGAAGTCCGTAAGCAGGTCGCGCGGGCACAGTGTTGAGCAGTTGGTCGCGCGTAAGGACCTTGTAGGCTGCGATGTAACGAATCTTTGCAGGGTCGGGAATCGGTATCGAACCAATGACTCCGAGGAGGCACCGTGGATACTGAGTTGGTTGCGCGAATTGCGAACAATCCGAACTATCAGGCGCTGAGAGCCAAGCGAACCCGCTTCGGCTGGTGTTTGACCCTGGCGATGATGATCGCTTACTACGGCTTCATTCTCCTGGTGGCGTTTAATAAGAACTTTCTGTCACAGAAGCTTGGCGCCGGCGTGATGACCGTAGGCATCCCGCTCGGCTTTGGCGTCATCGTGTTCACGATCGTGCTCACCGCGTACTACGTGAATCGCGCCAACCGCGAGTTCGATGCGCTGTCCGACGCCATTGCCAAAGAGGTGCTGAAATGATCGGCTTGCATCGCACGTGTCCCAATGCGGTACGTTTGGGGCTGACCGTGGCGGCGATGTGTGCTGTCGCTGGATCGGTGTATGCCGCCGGCCCGGATGTGGGCCAGGCGCAGAAGCAGGCAATCAATTGGACGGCAATCGGCATGTTCGGTGTGTTTGTATTGCTCACGCTGTTCATCACGAAATGGGCGGCGGCCCGAACCAAGTCGGCGGCTGTTTTTTATACAGCAGGCGGGGGCATTACGGGTTTCCAGAACGGTCTGGCAATTGCCGGTGACTTCATGTCTGCGGCATCGTTCCTGGGTATTTCGGCAGCGGTAATGGCCAGTGGCTACGACGGCCTCATCTACTCGATCGGCTTTTTGGTCGGCTGGCCGGTACTCACGTTCCTGATGGCCGAGCGCCTGCGCAACCTCGGCAAGTTCACCTTCGCCGATGTCGCCGCTTTCCGGTTCAGGCAGGCGCCGATCCGCATCTTCGCGGCCTCTGGCACGCTGGTGGTGGTGTCTTTCTACCTGATCGCGCAAATGGTTGGCGCCGGCCAGCTGATCAAGCTCCTGTTCGGTCTCGAATACTGGATGGCGGTTGTCATCGTCGGAGCGCTGATGATGGTCTACGTGCTGTTCGGCGGTATGACGGCCACCACCTGGGTGCAGATCATCAAGGCCTGCATGCTGCTGGGCGGCGCAACCTTCATGGCGTTCATGGTGCTGCTGAATTTCGGCTTCAGCCTGGAGGCGATGTTTGCCAACGCGGTCGAGGTCAAAGCCGGCCTGGCCACAGCCGCGGGCAAGACGTCGGCGGAAGCCGTGGCTGCCGGTCAGTCGATCATGGGACCGGGCAACTTCGTCAAGGACCCGGTCTCGGCGATCTCGTTCGGCATGGCGCTGATGTTCGGCACGGCCGGCCTGCCGCACATCCTGATGCGCTTTTTCACGGTACCGAGCGCCAAGGAAGCGCGCAAGTCGGTGATGTGGGCGACCGGATGGATCGGCTATTTCTACCTGCTGACCTTCATCATCGGTTTCGGCGCAATCACCTTCGTGCTGACCAACCCGGAATTCCTCGATGCCAACGGTGCGCTCAAGGGCGGCAGCAACATGGCGGCGGTGCACCTGGCCAACGCGGTGGGTGGCAATGTGTTTCTCGGCTTCATCTCGGCCGTGGCATTCGCCACCATCCTGGCAGTCGTTGCCGGTCTCACGCTGTCGGGTGCGTCAGCCGTGTCACACGACCTGTACGCGACGGCTATCAAAGGTGGCAAGGCCGACGGCGCTTCCGAGTTGCGGGTGTCGCGCATGACCACGGTGGCACTGGGAATCCTGGCCGTGTTGCTGGGTATCGTGTTCGAGAAACAGAACGTGGCGTTCATGGTGTCCCTGGCGTTCGCGATCGCGGCATCCGCCAACTTCCCGGTGTTGTTCATGTCAGTCTTGTGGAAAGACTGCACGACCCGCGGCGCGGTCATTGGCGGTTTTCTCGGGTTGATTTCATCGGTGCTCCTCACGGTCGTGTCGCCATCGGTGTGGGAAGCGACCTTGGGCTATCCAAAAGGCAGCGCGTTGTTCCCTTACACCTCGCCGGCGCTGTTCTCGATAACGATCGGATTCGTGGGCATCTGGTCGTTCTCGATCCTTGACCGAAGCAGCCAGGCGGCAAAGGACCGTGGTGGCTTTCTGGCACAACAAGTGAGGTCGGAGACCGGCATCGGCGCGACGACCGCATCCGGGCACTGAACCTAGGCTCCTGAGATCCGGTCACCGCGACAGCCGAGTGACAGACTACGTGATCGAGCGGCTCATCGAAGCCGTCGTATCGGGACAGGTGCTGAAGAAAGCAGGGATGTATGCGAGACGGCTGAGCATCCTTCGTGCTCGCGCAATGCGCGGCCTCAGAAGAATCAGGAGGGAGTGGCCAGGCGCCCTTTTTGCTCGCAGAACGCGCACGATGAGACGGTGCTCGTTCGATGCGCGCAGTCAAGAGCAACCCGGCCACTCCCTCCATATCCATCCCTTCCACCCCGGCGAGAAATGGAAAGAAGCAGGAAATAGGCTCCGGTCATTGTTTGTCGCGAACTCATACACGAGAGATAGCGCCTTGGAGGTTGTATAATCCGCTACGCTGATAGTTGTATTTTGTTCATCGGACTGGAGGCCTACAGATGGGGAATATCAAAATCAATATTTTCGAAAGACAGAAACTGATTACAAAAAACGACTTTCTATGACTCTGCTACCTGAGAAAGACCGCATACGGATTTGGAATACGTTATTTCGCCAGGCTCGAAGCGAAGCCTGCAACCTTGCGAAAGCCACGGGCAAAATTCCGAAAATCAGTTCGTTTCATCCTCGTTTCCTTCTCTCAGAAGAAGAACAGTCACGGTTACTACTACTTGCCTACTGTACTCTGGCCATTGAGGCAAGAGTCAATCATCTTATCGACGAGCTAGTTGAAAAGGGGCGTCTGGACGAACGGGAGGCAGTGTCGGTTCAACGACTATCTGCTGACGCTAAGTGGTTCTTGCTTCCGAAGATTGCTGGAGCAAAAAAACGGTTGAGGCGGGATAGTAGCCCACATCAAGCAATTGCTGAGATTTGTGCCCATCGCAATGTTCTCTTTCACGTTAATTTCCGTCGACTCAAAGATGGTTTGCCTAATGCAGGAAAGATGCTTGCGCTGTTTCGCGACTTCGTGGTCGCCATGGAGGACATGAATGTTCTTCTCCGGCGAGTTAGGCGGCGGCGTAATCGGGTACTCGACATCGGCTCCTTCTCGTGAAGCTTGCGAATTCTGTCACGGCATGCGAATAAGAAATAATCAACAAGCATCGCGGTTCTTATGCAATGACGCTACGGACCAAAGAGAGTGAGGTCTTATGCAGACGATCCTGTTGCTGACCGTCTCCAACATCTTCATGACCATCGCCTGGTATGGGCACCTCAAATATAAGGACTCGCCCCTGTGGATCGTGATTCTGGTGAGCTGGGGAATTGCCTTTGTCGAGTATTGTTTCCAAGTCCGGCGAATCGAATTGGCCACTACCGTTCAACGCCGCCCAATTGAAAACTATCCAGGAAGTGATTACCCTGGTCGTGTGTTGCATCTTCTCGGTGGTCTATCTGAAAGAAGAGTTGAAATGGAACTATCTGGCTGGTTTTGCCATGATGATCGGTGCCGTGTTTGCTTTTTCAAGGAGTGGTAGCGATGGCAACAAAGAAAAAAGAATCAGGGAAGGCTGAGGCATCTTCATCAGCAGGCGGTTCAGCCGCAAACTTTGAAAAGCTCGGCGTGTTCTATCTTGGCCGACCCTATGACATGGCAACCAAGCAGTCCAAGCCCGGCTGGCTGCTGTACGACTCGAAAGACCTGGTCACCCATGCGGTCTGCGTCGGGATGACTGGCAGCGGGAAGACTGGCCTCTGCATCGGACTACTTGAAGAAGCGGCCATTGACGGGATTCCTGCGTTGATCATCGACCCCAAGGGGGACCTTGCCAATCTGATGCTGAACTTTCCTCAGCTGCGGGGGGAAGATTTTGCGCCGTGGATCAATGAGGACGATGCCCGCAAGAAGGGCCTCTCGTCGGCGGACTATGCGACGCAACAGGCTGAACTCTGGAAGAAAGGCTTGGGGGATTGGGGCCAGAGCGGCGAGCGGATTCAGAAGCTCCGCGATGCCGCCGATGTGGTGGTCTATACTCCTGGCAGCAACGCAGGCATTCCCGTTTCCATACTCAAGTCCTTTGCAGCGCCGTCGCAGGAGATTCTGGACGATACCGAGATGCTGCGCGAGAGGATCGGCACAACGGTGACAAGTCTGTTGGGTCTCATCGGCGTCGAGGCAGATCCCATCAAGAGCCGCGAACACATACTTTTGTCGACGATTCTCGACCATACATGGAAGGCGCACCAGGACCTGGATTTGGCCACTTTGATCCAGCAGATCCAGATGCCGCCCGTGACCAAGATTGGCGTGTTGGATTTGGATTCGTTCTACCCTTCAAAGGAACGCTTTGCCCTTGCCATGCTGTTAAATAACTTATTAGCTGCGCCGGGATTTTCTGCTTGGTTGGAAGGCGACGCGCTGGATGTCGGCCAGATGCTCCATTCGCCAGGAGGCAAGCCGCGGCTCGCGATTTTCTCGATCGCGCATCTCAACGACGCTGAGCGCATGTTTTTTGTCACCTTGCTGCTGAGCCAGACGCTCGGCTGGGTGCGGGCGCAGTCCGGCACGACCAGCCTCCGCGCCATCCTCTACATGGATGAAATTTTCGGCTATTTCCCGCCGGTCGCCAATCCGCCGTCGAAGCAACCCTTGCTGACATTGCTGAAACAAGCGCGCGCGTTCGGTCTGGGCGTGGTGCTGGCGACACAGAACCCCGTCGATCTGGACTACAAGGGTTTGGCGAATACCGGAACCTGGTTCATTGGACGGCTGCAAACCGAACGAGACAAGGCGCGTGTGTTGGAAGGATTGGAAGGCGCCGCGGCGAGCAGCGGAAAGAAGTTCGATAAACAGGGGATGGAACAGCTTCTGGCCGGCCTGGGCAATCGAGTCTTTCTCATGAACAATGTCCACGAAGATGCGCCGGAGGTTTTCCAGACAAGATGGACGCTCTCGTATCTTAGAGGGCCACTGACGCGAACACAGATTAAGACTCTGATGGACCCCGTAAAGCATGAAACCTTAAACGTGAAACGTGAAACGTCTGGCACCTCTCGCTCAGCACTCAACACTCAGTCCTCAGCGCTACAAGCTCGCCCTATGCTCCCTCCCGATGTGCCGCAGCATTTTATCCCTATCAGAGGAATCCAGCCGAGCGGCAGCGCGTTGATCTACCAGCCGATGTTGCTCGGCGCATCGCAGGTGCGGGTATCAGACACCAAGGCCGGTGTGGATGTGACACGGGATATAACCGTGCTCGCGCCGATTTCGGACGGCGCGGTTTCGGTGGACTGGAACGGGGCCACGGAAGCGAGCTTGACCGTAGCTGACTTGGAATCGGCGCCATCAGATGGTGCGCAGTTCGGATCTGTTCCCAGCGCGGCAAGCAAAGCCAAGAGTTATGAAACCTGGAGCAAGGATTTTTCCGGGTGGCTGTTCCGCACCCAAAAGGTCGATCTGCTGAAGAGCCCTAGCGCGAAAGACGTCTCAAAACCCGGCGAATCCGAGCGGGATTTCCGTGTTCGGTTGCAACAATCCGGTCGTGAAGCCAGGGATAAACAATCGGACAGCCTGCGTCAAAAATACGCGCCGAAGATTGCAGCCTTGCAAGATCGGATCAGGCGCGCGGGACAAATGGTCGAACGGCAGCAAGCGGAGTCACGCGCGAGTCAGATGCAGGCGGCCATATCGGTCGGTGCTTCAATCCTGGGCGCATTTCTTGGGAGAAAGACGATCAGCGCGACGAACATCGGCCGGGCGACAACGGCGATTCGCGGAGCCGGACGCGCGATCAAGGAATCCGGTGACGTCGGGCAAGCCGAGGAGAACGTCTCGGTATTGCAGCAACAATTGACCGATCTCGAAGCGCAGTTCAAAACGGAGACTGATGTCCTCGCCGCAGCGATCGATCCTCTCAACGAAAAGCTTGAGACGATTTCTCTGAAACCTACCAAAGCCAATATCGCCGTCAGACTTGTGGCTCTCGCCTGGGCCCCTCATTGGCGCGACTCGGGCGGCGCAACGGTACCAGCCTGGTCTTAGCCCGCATTATTCACGAAGGCTTCTACTGCAACCGTCGATACGAAAATCAGAACTCATTGCGGTATTCTTTCTTCGCGCCAGGATCATACACAGGGCGCTCGACCTCGCAAGCGCGGTGACGACGCACCTGACGGCGGGCGGGCTCGCCGCTCGGATCCTCAACGTACTGCACTAGTACGCATCGGGGCCTCACGGCTCCGCGCGCCCGTCTCGCTTGGCGTCTCGGCGGTTTCGTCACGAACCCTCGTGAATAATGCGGGCTAGTTCATGAATTGTGGGCGGGGCAGGAAGTGCTGAGTGCTGAGTGCTGAGTTAGAGGCCGGCGGCTGGCTTCCCCTCTGTCACCTGGTAATAGCAAAACCCTTCGTGCTCGACGAGTTTCTTTGCCATCACCCCTGCGGCTGTTTCAAGCATAGCGGAGAGCGTTTCGTTTTGAGTGCCGAAGACACTTCCACCACGAACCGCTTTCCCTACGAGCGACGTCACGGCAGCTTCGGCGCGCAGGGCGTCACGGGTCACTCTGGCTAGGGCCCCCAAGGATATTGCGGGGCGATCGGCATCGAATTCAGGGTAGGGCGACGTCTGTGAGTTCGGTCGCACTCGCAATGCGGTCGCGCCATGTACGGCCGGCACTCGATAGGCCGCGTCGAAGAAGGCTTCCAGGAAAATGCGCGTCAGATCGGCGCTGACACGTTGGGAGTCGACGGACGAGGCGGACACAGTTGTGCGCGCGCCGGCCTCCTTCTGAACATTGACGGATTGTCCGGGGAAGGCCCAGACATTGCCGTTCAGGTCGACAAAGCCTGTTGACGTGATCTTGATCACGCCACGCACCCCTCCACCGGAAAGCGTCGGTTCGGGAACGAATTGCACATCACCGAAATACGCCTTGTTGTATGCAAGAAGCAGTTGGGCGAAACGAGAAGCATCCTGTTCCAGTCGATCCTCATCCAAACCCAGATACCCATGCCATTGACGGGCCACTTCGATGACCTGCCTGAGTTTATCGAGATCAACGCGCGCGGTTCCATCGTTGACCACATCATTCAGGACGTCGGCAAGGATGGAGAGTGAGGCTCTCTTGTCGGGGTGCCGCAGGCGAATGGTATCGATGACGGACGCCAGAGGATTGACGCTCGTTGCTTGTCCTTCCGGGGTTTGCAGAGACAGAGGTTCCGGTGACGCACCGGCATCACGTCGCTCGTTCAGCGGTTCGTCGTGGGCCTGCCTGGTGCAGGCCAGAAACTTCGTTGCGAGCTCCTTGTTGTCGGCCAACTTCTGGCGGAATTCTCCGTGATGGAGATTCGGCTGATCGCGTAGCTGCAGGACGGAAGAACTGCAACCTGCTTGCACAAGGAGGATGACCAGTAGTGTAAACAGGAAAGAAGGCGTTCGATTCATCGCGACCTCGTGTCTGGTAGATAGGCTGAAGGCTGTTAGGAGCGAACCCACCTTCAGCCTGAACACCTGGGCATTGGCACATTCGATTAGTGCTTGCGATCTTTCTGCATGATTTTATCGGTCCATGCGAGGAGGATGGCCGATCCGATAAAAGTCAAGTGGATAAAGATCTTCCACTTCACGTGCTCGAGATCTTCGTGCGCGATGTTGACGAATGATTTCAGGAGATGAATGCTGGAAATGCCGATCAGTGAGGCGGCAAGTTTAATTTTGATGGTGCCGGGGTCAATATGGGTCAGCCAGTCCGGTCGATCGGCGTGGCCCTCTAAATCCAATTTGCTCACGAAGGTCGCGTAGCCGCCGATGATCACCATCGTAAGCAAATTCGCCACCATCGTGACGTCGATCAGCCCCAGGACTCCCAGCATAAAGACGGTCTCTTGGTGCTCATTGATATGCCAGACCATCTCCCATAGTTCGACGAGAAATTTGTACGCATACAGCAGCTCGGCCACGATAAGGCCGCCATAAAGTGGGGCTTGAATCCACCGGCTGGCGAACACGACGGTTTCAAATGCGTGTTCAACGGGGTTCATGGGAGCGTGGGTGTGCTTCGCGACGGCAGATTCTGAAGGATCGGAATGACTCACGGGGCGCTATCCTAGTCGGCGAAAGGGGGGGCTGTCAATTTGAACGACCATGCAGAGGCAGCCTGAGGGAAGATGATAGTTGCAGAGGCACGCTGTCACTCATCGAGGGCAGAAATGGGAAGGTCCGACGCTTCGATCCAGCCATGCGGCACATACAGGAGGCGAACGGTATTGACTATTTTGTGATCTTCCGTGTCCTTTTCAAAAAAGAAATCGGCCCCGGCGAGAGTGCAGGCAGTCTTATTGTCGTGCGAGGGGTCGTCCGTGACCACGATGATGGTCGGCAGGGCCATCAATCGCTTGACGTGTTCGAGGACTTCAATGCCTGGGCCACCCCGGAGTGAGGAGTTCAGGATCGTGATATCCGGTTTCCGATTCAGAATCATTGCGGTGGTTTCTTCAAGGTCCGACGATTCTCCCACCACCTGCACGCCGATAATTTTCTCAAGGCGCTTCCTGAGCCTCGCGCGAAAGTGAGCATCTGTGTCTGCCAAGACGATGGTCATACGATGGTTTCGATAGCGAGAGTCGTCTCTCTGATCATGCATGGTCCTTAGGCTCGATCGACGAGAAAGGCAATCGGTTGAATGCGTACGCACTGCAGGCAAAATCTGACGGGACACTGATCGTCACCAGATGCGCATGGTTCACGCGTCTATACATTTCCACTGCCCCTCATACCTTGTACGCTCGGGTGACTTCCCGTTGTCACTATTCAACCAAATGATGGTCGAGGGCATAGCGAATCAACTCCATAGTGGTCCTGAGTTGCAGCTTGTCCAGAATACGGGATCGATAGGTACTGACGGTCTTGACGCTGAGCATGAGGGACTGTGCGATGTGCTTGATTGACCGGCCCTGAGCTATCGACACAAGGACTTCGAGTTCTCGTTCGGACAATGTATGTTGGCCCGGGCGGTTGGGATTCAGGCTCAGGCTGCCAGCGATAGGTTCTCCGAGGGAAGGAGTGACATACATCCGGCCGGTCAAGACTTGTTTGACAGCTTTGGCCAGCTCTTCCGGCGCGGTCTCTTTGGTGAGATAAGCCATAGCCCCAGCCCGGAAGACACATACGGCGTATTGCTCATCGGGATGCAGACTCAAAACAATCAATGGGAGTCTGGGCGTTTTGCTGTGTAACTCGCACAGCAGGTCCAACCCGCTCTGATCAGGAGGGTTGATATACACGATCGCCAGGTCCCAAGGCTCCTGCTGCACCGCGGCAACACCCTTCTGACTGGTATCGGCTTCTCCGACTTCGACGGAGAGGAAGTTCTCCTGAAGGATCTGTTTCACATCCCGGCGCACAACCTCGTGATCGTCGATGACGAGAATTTTTATCGCCTGCGTCCCAATCATGGCGCGAAACACTCCTCAACCGGCACGGAGGCGATGGCCGTGGTTCCGATGCCAGGAATTCCTACGATATGAAAATGGCCGCTCCTGAGGGAAACTCGCTCCTGCATTCCTTGAAGCCTAAAGGCATGAGGTGTGGTCGTCCTCTCGCACGTGATCCCCTTTCCGTTGTCCGGCACTTCTAACGTCATCATGGCGTCGTCCTGGTACAGTCGCATATGTGCCTGCGTGATATTCCAGGAGAACATCTTCGTGATGCTGTTATGCCTGCTCAAGCCTCGACTGAGAGAGTGAACCGATGTGGTTGTGACACGATGGGTGCGTGGCTGTTTCATACCGTCATAAATATCGGTTCAAGGTAGATGTCCGCGGTGATGCAGGTGCCTCGCCCCACCATTGATTCAATGTTCAAGCGTCCTCCGATCTTCCGAACCCGGTCTTCCATATGCGCAAACCCAATGCCCTTTGCCGATCCGTCCACTACGAAGCCTGATCCGTTGTCGCGAATGCTCAGTCGTACGCGTGAGTCGATTTGCCGAAGCGCGACCACAATTCGAGTGGCACTGGCATGACGGACGCAATTGCTCAAGGCTTCCCTGCTGATGGTGATGAGCTCTCGGGCTTCTTCACCGGTCAGAATCTCCTCTGCCGCCGGGTCGACCTCCACACGAATCCGTAACTCACTCACCCGCTCAAAGGTTTCGGCGAGGGTTTGCAACTCGGACACCAGCCTGAAAGGATCCACGCAGTCGGATTCCACACTGAGAATCATGCGCCGGATGTCTTGGATAAGCGTGTGGAGTTGATCGGCAGCCTGATCCCGCGCGTGCGACCGAGTCTGCGGTACATCCCTGCGCAATTCATGTGATTGCGCAAGGCTCAGTCCGATCGCATAGAGCGCTTGCAACACCGTATCGTGCAACTCCTGTCCAATGCGTCGACGGTCATGCAGTAGTGCGCTCAATCGTTGCTCGGATGCCGTCAGGGCCGCAGCAAGGCTGTTTTCGGCCTGGCCGCGCAGCAGGCAAGAGATTGTCTCTGCCCTGTCGCTGGGAATGCATTCCGCGCGCGATGAAGACTGCTGTGTCGGTTGGTCGGAAACACTCCGAAACCCATTGATAATCTGGAACTTCTGTCGGTCATTCATTAGCGGCACACCCTTTCCCTCTTCTGCCGAGAAACGTCTTGAGAGCCTTTCCCTGCACGGACTCCTCAGGTCGAGAGATCACTATATTAGTACGCGCCATCATGGATTTCGTCACCTGGCGGTTCCGCCAGGTGACGAACTACGTAGATTATGAAAAACCAGTGGCCCAGTGAGACGGTGCGGACTTGATGCTCTCTAGAAAGGAGACAGTCGATGCCTAGCGTGAAAGATATCGAGTTCAGTGAAAATGGCTTTGTCGTGAAGACGTTACACGGCGAGCAGCTTGCCCAATCCTATCGACTCCGGCATAAAGTATTTGCCGAGTCGCTCAAGTGGGTTCCTGAGACCGAGGACGGACAGGAGATGGATCTGTATGATTTGTGGGGAGTAACCGTTGGTTTAGTTAAAGGTGACGGAGCTGTAGTCGGGCTTGCTCGACTCCTTCCCTCTTCCGGGCAATTCATGCTCGAGAAAGAGTTCGGCGCCTTGCTCCCTGCAGACTACCATATCAGAAAAGCGTCAGATACGGCCGAGATCACCAGGCTCGCGATCGATCCTGAAATCCGGGATAAAGGACTGTCGTATAGGATGATGATGGCGCTGTTGAAAGGCGTCTATCAATGGGCGGTTGAGAACGACATTCGGTACTACTATCTTGAAGTCGAGCATCGGTTCTTTCGAACGCTTCGAGCACTTGGGTTCCCTTGTGAAATGCTCGGAGAGCCGGTTGTGCTTCCTCCGGCTGGAGCCAGTTCCGTAGCAGCGCTGTACGACATGGTTCGATTCGACGAAGAGAACGCGGTCAATAGACCGCATTTACTGGACTGGATATCCTCTATTGAGACGCCGCAAGGCGAGATGATTGTCGGTCGGACTTCTATGTATTCACACGGCGAGAAGTTGGCACTCGTCGATGCGGAAGGCTGAGGGGACGCAGGGTGAACTTCGTTCCAGGAGGCCCGCAGGCATGTTGTGAGAAACTCAGGAGGCCGACTCTACTTAGACCACATTGGGCAGACCATGTTCGATGGCAGTCGCCACTGCATGAGATCGTGAGGTGACGTCCAGCTTCGAGAAGATGCTTTCTACGTGGAATCGGATGGTCCGTTCACTGACGCCTATGATTTTGGCGATCTCCCAGTTTGTCTTGCCATTTTTTACCCAGTTTAGGATCGTCATCTCACGTAGCGTAAGTTCCCGGACACAAGGTGCTACCGCCTGTGAATTCTTTGGGGCGATGCGTAAGAGGGCAAGATGGACATGGTATCCAAAGTACTCGACAAGCGGCACATAGCGCTTTGCGTCAACGCGCTCAGCAGAGGCGAATGAGCAAAAAGTTGCGACTCCGCATGCGGGATCCGCTGATCCGGTTGTGATCCCATCCCCTAGACCGAACTCTTTGGCCGTTGCCATAAACTCGCGCTGTTTGTCAGAGTGTGTGACCTTGTAGGTGGTCTCCCAATGTTGCGTCCCAGGTTCTCGTAAGGCCGTTTGGAAGACTGGATCGACTTCAAAGTACCCCTTCTGCCAATACAGCCGAAGCCACTCTTCCGGATAGCTGACATTGAGTACATTGATAAAGCCCTCAAACTCGCCCGTGCGGCTGAGTTTTGCGAGTCCGCCGATCACCCGGGAAAAAGGAAATAGAGTCTGAAACCGTGTGAGCACATCTTTGACATCTTCGGCGGTTTCTGATTGCACCGTAAAATGCAGTGCCTCGATAAATGATTCACACTCAGTCTTGGTCAATTGAGCGAATAGGTCTTTCGGGAAGGGACGTTTATCCGTAACATGCGCCATAGCTAGCCTCCTGTAGGAGAGGGATAGAGGGCACAGAGCCTACCATAAGTCAAGGGAGCTTGGCATATGGGATTTTGGCCCTACCAAGTCCCTTCATAATCGGCTATACCCTGCAGGATATTCAAGATATTTCCTTTCTTTTGAAAATGCGTACTCTTTAATCTGTCAGCTAATGGGACGCTCTGTGGGGATTATGGAGTGAACCAACGATGCCTCCTGGTTCTGGGGCTTGTCTGCTTATTGTGTCCGTCACTTGGACATGCACAGGCCCTTAGGTTCCAGCCACAAAGCGCCTCGGCAGCCGGGCAGGGAAACGCCTTTGTCGCGCAGGCCGATGATGCTTCGGCCATTCACTATAATCCAGCCGGGCTGACCCAAGTACATGGAATCCAAGTCGTCACCGGAACAACCCTGCTCGGTGGGTCCATCAAGGTCACGAGCCCAACCGGGATAGACACTCGAGGGGATTTTGGAGGAAGTATCGCATCTCCCCCACCAAGCTACTCCTACGTGAGCGCGAACCTTGGATCTCTCGGATTGGACCGTCTGTCCAATATGACGATCGGTCTTGGTCTCAACTCGCCGTACGGTTTGAATACGCGCTACCCGCTGGATGGCCCCTTCAATACTGCCGTGACCTCTGCCGCGCTTCCGCTCATCGATATTAAGCCGACTGTGGCCTATAAGATTAACGATCAGTTGGCCATCGGAGTGAGCGCAGACATCTATACCTTTGCGAGTTTTCTCGGACAAGGGCATATCGAACAGAAACAAGCGGGTGCGGGGGCCCTTGCCGGGACGTCCATCGAACTCAATGGTAATGGAACCGGGGCAGGCGCAACCGTCAGCCTGCTCTATACACCGTTGAGAAACGGAGATGGCAAGCCGCTTGCCTCCGTCGGGTTGGTCTATCGCACTCAGGCTGTGGTGCCGCTGAGTGGATCGTTGTTGATCAACGGATCGAAGGCTGCCGATGCGTCTGCGAACCTCGTACTTCCGCAGGTCTATACCGGTGGTATCGCAATCTGGCCGGTTCGTACGAGTGAGCGGGAATGGAAGCTGGAACTCGACGTGGAATATGTCGGGTGGACATCGATGCGTGACATTGATGTCCATCTGTCCTCCAGTGGAGTCATCCCGAAACCGCAACAATGGAAGACAGTGCCGGTCGTGGCGATCGGCACCGAACACAAATGGCTCAATCCGGAGTGGTTGCCTCATTGGGATGTGGCAGTCCGATCGGGCTACACGCGGACCGAGGATCCCGTTCCTGATTTGACCTTCGACCCTGGAATCATCTCCTTATCTTCCAACACACTGTCTATTGGAGCCGGTTTCTTGTGTAAGGGGCAAGGCCGGTTTCTGGGAATGGTCCCTTGTGGAGGAGCATCCGCGCTCTGGACGAAGGCGATCGGGCTCGATGTGGCGTTTCAGGAGTGGTTCTACGAGTCGCGAACGGTTACCGGCAATCTCAATTCCACCGTTGACGGGACATATCATGCCTTTGTCCATTTGGGAACCGTGAGCTTGAGGTTCCTGTTTTAGCAGGATGCAGAAAAACCCGCCAGCTCGTCTTGTTTATTTAGTTGAACCAGACACACCGCGCAGATGACCGTGATCAACTGCGGGACGGAGTAGTTTTCGAAAGGGCTTTCCGCATCTCCGCAACAGTCTTTGCATCGAGGCCGGCTGCCGTTAATTCGTTATCGGTTGCGGCAGCGATGTTCGCCAGGCTGCCGTACTGCTTGAGCAGCCGGGCCCGTTTGATCTCGCCGATGCCGATGATCTGATCGAGTGGAGAGGCCATGAGGGCCTTGCCCCGCAATTTGCGATGGAAGGTGATCGCAAATCGATGGGCTTCATCCCGAATGCGTTGCACGAGATGAGTGGCCGGGGAATTGGCGCGAAGCACAACCGGATTTTTTCGTCCAGGCAGGAAAATCCTTTCGTCCTTCTCGCCGCGCGCTTTGGCCAATCCGATAATTGCCAGATCTCGATGACCCGTCGGCGGCCGCCCGGGCCACCGCGCCGAGGGAGGCCGGGGTGCTCGCGCCGTATCCGGCACCCACGTGGCCGTGGTGGATGTGGAGGCGGTCGAGGGCCCCCGAGGGAACCGGGTGACCCCGGGCCGCGAGCAGCTCCGCGGTGGCGGCCGTGAGGGCGCGGAGGCGGCCTCGGGAGACGAAGCACCGCTCCACCGCCGACACCGCGTGCACCCGGGCGTCGAGCCGGGCGAGAGCCAGCCCGAGGGTGAGACCCACCGCGGTCCCCCCGGTGCCGAGGGCGAGCACCAGGTCGTCGGGCGCGGGCAGCTCGCCGGCCTCGACCTGGGCCGCGAGCTCGAGCGCTCCCGCGACCACGCCGAGGGTGGACCACGGCGTGGTCGCCCCC
>DATIQH010000172.1:0-1785 GCA_035471155.1 Nitrospiraceae bacterium
GAGCCAGCCCATGAGGCCCGCAACTCCGGCGGTACTGGACAAGATCACCGCAATGCCCGCGATCAACCACGGCAGGTACGGGAACCGCGGGCGGTACGTTTCCATGTTTGGCTGCTCCCTGCCACGACCGACATTGAATAATCAGCGCCGCGTGGTCAGAAAGCCGATCAACGCGCCGGCGGCGACCGCGACAGCAATCGCGGTCCACGGATTGTCGTGCACGTAATCATCGGCTGTGGCGGCGGTTCTCCTGGCCTTGTCGACGACCGGTCGAGACGCATCGACCAGCTTCGTCCGGGTGCTGCTCAACGTTTCTCCAAGCTTCTCCCGCGCCACCGCAAGACCTGCGCCCGATACGTTCGCGGCGGCCTTGACCAGCGCTTCGCCGTCAGTGATGACGGTCTTGACATCGTTGGCCACCCTGGCTTTGGCCTGATTGAATTCGTCTGTTCTCTGTTCCATGTTCGCTATCTCCTTGGTGTAAAGGTCACGGACTGTCGATCGTTATGCCGAGTATCCGCTCGTCTTCCAGTACGGTCTGTGCGACGGCGCACATACACGGAGCTTATTCTCCTTGCGGGAGCTGCCTTATGTACGCCAGCACATACGAGGCTGTGGGCCATAGAATGATCCACCGGAGGTTTCGTGTCTGCTGGCGCAGCCGTGAAAGTCGCTGATCCAGGCCGACCCATCTGAACGGGAGTTACCGTGAGCGGGACAAAGAAAGCAAATCCTCAACCTCTGCCCAAGATGGCCACAGGCATCTGCGGATTTGACCCCGCAGCCGCGACCGTGGTGGTGCTGTGCCTGTATATATCGCGAACAGCGCGTTATCTTGCGCCCCGATCGCACAGCACGACCCGCATCGTAGCGATCAGTACCATGAGGTCGAGAAACAAGGTGTGATTCTTCACGTAGTAGAGATCGTACTGTAGTTTCTCGACAGCATCGTCAAGCGAAGCACCATAGTGGTATTGGACCTGCGCCCAACCGGTGATCCCCGGCTTGATGCTGTGCCGTAATTCGTAGTAAGGGATCTGCTTAATCAGCTTGTCGACGAAAAACAGCCGCTCCGGCCGGGGGCCGACAAAGCTCATTTCCCCCTTGAACACATTGATAATCTGCGGCAGCTCGTCAATCCGCAGCTTGCGGATGATCCGGCCGATCCGTGTGGCACGGTCATCGTTGGTGTCAGCCCAACGCGGATTTCCGTCGCTCTCTGCACCATTTTTCATGCTGCGCAACTTGTAGATCGTAAAAATGCGTCCGCCCTGGCCGACCCGATCCTGTCGGTAAAGCACGGGCAATCCGCTCTCCAGAAAAATACATATCGCAGCGAGAACGATTATAGGTAATGCGAGCAGCAGCAGCACCGCGCTCGCGGCCAAGTCAAAAACCCGTTTCACGACGGTCCGGAAAACACCTTGGCGAAAGCCATCACCGAGCACCATCCAGCTGGGGTTAAGCGATTCCAGAATCACCTGCTGGTATTCCCGTTCGAAGAACGTAGATAACTCGGTGACCTTGACCCCTTTCAATCTGCATTCAAGCAGTTCCTGCACCGGAAACCCCCCGCCACGTCGATCTCGTACTGCGAGCACGATTTCGTCTATCCCGTATTTTTTCACCACTGACAACAGTGACTCGTTCCGAGCCAGGGACAGGACGCGCGGCAGGGGAACATAGTGCTGGGCGGCAGGGGGGTATGCGACGTAACCGACCATCATATGATTTTGGTTGCGCTGGGCAATTTCCGCGAGCTTCATGACCCGGGAGCCCGTGCCC
>DATIQH010000173.1:0-8369 GCA_035471155.1 Nitrospiraceae bacterium
GAATATGCCGGTGGTTCACACGTTCATGAGCAAGGGTGTCGTTCCGGACAGTGATCCAGTGTCTCTCTATACGATTGGATTGCAGATGCGGGACTATCCGGCTGTGGTGATCGAGCAGAGCGACGTGGTTGTGGCGGTGGGTTATGATTTTGTGGAATACGCTCCGTCCTTGTGGAACCCGAATCGCGACAAGCATATCGTGCATGTGGATGTGTCGCCGTCCGAAGTGGATGCGCACTATATTATGGATGTCGGCGTGTTGGGAGATATCGCCTTATCTCTCGATCAGATCGGAGAGCATCTGGCTTCGTTCGATCTTGCGTGGACGAAAGAGAGCCGCCGGCTGGTGCAGACCGCATATGAGAAGGAGTGGGCGCAGCCGCCTGGATGGCCTCTGCGACCTCAGCAGATCGTTCGCGATCTGCGACAGGCTCTGGCACCGGACGATCTGGTCATCTGCGATGTGGGAGCACATAAATTATGGATGGCCCGTATGTTCCCCTGCGAGGTGCCGAACACCTGCATCATTTCCAACGGGTTTGCAGCGATGGGGATGGCGCTGCCCGGCGCGATTGCGGCCAAGCTCTTGTTTCCGGCGCGGCGCGTCGTGGCGGTGACCGGGGACGGCGGGTTTCTGATGAATGTTCAGGAACTGGAGACTGCCGTGAGGTTGCATCTTCCACTTGTCGTGCTGATCTGGCGGGATAACGGTTATGGGGTCATTCGATGGAAACAGCAGGTGAAGTTCGGGCGGACCTCCGGTGTTGAATTCGGTAACCCGGACTTCGTCGCCCTGGCGCAAAGTTTTGGCGCGGCTGGCTACCGCGTCGAGGGACCGTCGGAATTGGGGTCAGTGCTGAACGCCGCACTCTCGTGCGGAAAGCCCGCCGTGATCGATTGCCCGGTGGACTACAGCGAGAATCTTCGTCTTTCGGAACGTCTCAAGGCGCTCGGAACTACGTGAGGAAATGTATTTTATGGATGATGAAGGAGGTACGGAGTGGAAGTTCGCAGCAAGGTTTATACATATCACACCGAAGTCAAATGGACGGTGCAACGCAAGGGAGTTATCTCCTGTGCTGGTAAGCCGGATATTCAGGTTGCAACGCCGCCGGAGTTCAAGGGACACGAAGACATCTGGTCGCCGGAGGATCTCTTCGTCGCATCCGCGAATATCTGTCTGATGACGACGTTCCTGGCGGTGGCGGAGCGAGCAGGTTTGACCTTTACCTCGTATGAGAGTGTGGCCGAAGGGAAGCTCGAACTGGTCGATGGGAAGTTTCAGTTCACCACCATCACATTGAAGCCGACTATCACCCTTTCCGTGAACGCCGATGCGGCCAAAGCCAAGGAGTTGATCGAGAAGGCCGAAGCGAACTGTCTGATTTCCAACTCCATGAAGGCGAGAGTAAGCTTGGAGGCGACCATCCGGTAGCAGGGAGGGGAGGGATGGCCCGGTGAGTCCCCTATGCTCGCGCAACGCGCGGTCGCAGACTCCCCTCGTTGGACGCGCGCAGTGGGGGACTCATCCGGGCCATCCTATAACAACGTACACGAGCGAGCTTGGAGGGAACATTATAAAGCGTGCTCGTTCGACGCGCGTAATCGAGGATCGACCAGGCCACCCTTGAGGAAATAAGTAAGGATTGATCGGACGCGCGCAGTGGAAGATCAATCAGCCCCCATCCCTGAGAGGTGACGAGCGAGCTTGGAGGGAGCATTGTAAGGCGTGCATCGTTCGATGCACGCGGTGAAGGACAAGTTGGCCGGTTCCAAGGCAGGAGCCGTCGGTATAACAGGTCAACCCCGTCGGCTGTCTTCATAGACAGCTCTCAGTCAGTTCTTTACAATGGACGCATGCAGTTCGAGTGGGGTCGCGACAAGGCTCGGCGCAATCTACTGAAACACCGGGTCTCATTCGACGAAGCCGTGACCGTGTTCTACGATCCGTTGGCTGCAACAGTTGATGACACCGATCATTCCGTAAGTGAACGGCGATATCTCACGATCGGTTACTCCGCCCGGGGGCGGCTGCTGGTTGTGGCCCATACGGATCGAAAACCTGCAGTGTGAATCATCAGTGCCCGCCGAGCGACAGCGGGAGAGAGGAAACGCCATGAAACGTAAAGGGCAAACACAGTCGGACGACACGCGGGCAGAGTATACATTTGACTACACAAAAGCTGTTCGAGGGAAGTACTACCGACGACTTATCAAGGAAGGGGCTAACGTCGCCGTGCTTGAGCCCGATGTCGCCAATGTCTTTCGCGACTCCGCATCGGTCAATGCGGCCCTGCGATCTCTCCTCGAAGTGTCCGAGGCAACTCGACGCCTGACGGCCCGCTCAAAGCGAGGGTCGAAGAAACGTGTGGCGGCATAAACTTCTCCCCGAATACCACCATATTTTCAGACCGACCTCACCGTTGGGCCGACCTGCAAACCCCAGAGGAAAACCGGACCGCTCCTTGCCGATCGTAAGGCACTGCGCCAAGGTCGCAAGGGACAGCTCAGTCTCGCTCCTCTTTCAATAAATCAGATCCATCGGCTTTCGAGTAAATCGAAATGTTTCACGGAAGGTGTGGGCTCAGAAAGGGAGGTGCGAGGGTGGGGGAAGTGAGAGAAAACAAGCGAGATCAGAGGGGACATGAGAGGGTGGACTAGATGCTTTCCTGTGCTCGTGCATCGGGTGGTCTCTGAAGGAGGAGAGGGAACCGCTAGACCGTCCTTTGTGCTCGCAGAGCGCGCACGATGAAAGGATTGGACGGACGCCCACATTGGTCCTGTGCTCCCGGAACGCGCGTCCTGAGAAGGCGTATGAGAGGGCAGACTAGACGGTCTCCTGTGCTCGTGCAACGCGCGGCCTCCGAAGGCCCTCGTTGGACACGCGCAGTGGGAGACCATCTAACCCGCCCCAAAGGAAAAAAATTGAGAAACGGTGGACTCTGCGGCATGAAAGACTCCCGGTACATTTTCTTTCATCCAAGCGAGAAAATAGAATGTCTCGGTTTCCTCTCACCACGTCAAACCCTTCGAAGTCTTACAAGAGACATCAACCATGGCGATGCAAGCAATCACCCAGTGTTGTGCCCCACTTAATATTTGGACAGGTATCATAAGGCAGGAGGGCTAAATGGACACCATGATGAAACCTGTCCAGAATGGGCGTGGGCGAAGGCGGCAGTGGAGCAGTGAGCAGAAACTAACGGTGTTGCAGGAGTGGCAGGCGGGGGTGCTGTTGGAAGAGATCTGTCGGAAGTATGCGGTGAACGCGGCGCAGATGTATCGCTGGAAGCGCAGCCTCGACCAAGGACTCAAGGAATCCGGCAAGTTGGTGCCGAAGAGTCTCGTGGGCGGGCTGCAGAAGCGGGTCGACGAACTCGAACGAGCCTTGGGGCGGAAGGCCTTGGAAGTGGACGTGTTAAAAAAACCTTCGAGCTCAAGGCGCTCAAATTACCCGAGGAAACATATGGTGGTTAACGCGCACAACGGGCTGCTCCGTGGCCATGGTCTGCCGAGTCTTAGGCAAGCCGCGGAGGTGGCTGTACTATCGACGGCGATCGCGGCGAGGGCGACCGCTCCGGCGCCCAGAGCTCGAAGAGAGCGTCCGGCAACTCCTGGGAGCCAGCCCCACCTCCTACGGCTATCGGCGGATCCATGCACTGCTCAAGCGGCGCGGGGTGGCGTGCAATCCCAAAACAGTGTGGCGAGTACTGCGGCGACGGGGGTGGCTCTCGACCAGTCGGAGACGCATCATCCGGTCTGGGCGGCGACACGAAGGGCGGGTACAAGTGTCCGAACCCAATCGGCGCTGGGCGTCAGACATTACCAGGATCCGAGCGTGGGATGGACAGAGGGGCCGCTTGGCCATCATGATCGACTGCGCAGACCGCGTGGTATTGGCGTGGCGGTTTGCCATGCGCATGACGGCCGACGATCTCACCGAGATGCTGCGGGAGGCTATATGGCACCGCTTTGGGGGAGCGCGGACCCACGCACGAGGGATCGAATTCCTCAGCGACAATGGGCCGGAGTACGCCTCGCATCGGTTTCAGCCGTTCGTGCGAGCCATGGGACTCATCCCCTGTCACACGCCCCGGCGGAGCCCGGAGTCAAACGGTTTGGCGGAAGCGTTCTTTGGGAGCTTCAAGCGGGACTATGTCTATCAGGCGTGTCTCGAGACGGTGGAAGACGTAGCGCGGCAACTCCCGGGGTGGATCAAACACTACAATCACCAGGCCCCGCACAGCGCCTTGGGGATGCAGTCGCCAGCCGAGTGCTATGCGGGGTGGCTAGTCAGAAACAAGACTCGCCTGTCCAAAATTAAGTGGGGCAGTACAGAGCCCGTCTCAACCCACGACTGCCGAAGGACCAGCCGATTTTCAAGGCAAGCACTGGGGTCGTTGTATCGAGAGTGATGAGAATCCGACCCTCCTGATAAGCCTGATCGAGGATCTCCTTATCGCCTGGATCAACAGGCCAGTCTCCTGCCCAGATGACATCGTGTCCTGCAACCTTCAGTGGAGCAGCGGCACCACCCTAGACGCAGGTATCGAGCAGAAGCTTCACGAGGCAGTTTCGAGAGGCAGGGGTTCAATCCGCTCATGACCGACAAGCCGATGAGCGTAGGCAAGGCAAGCTTGAATGTCCTCGCGTTCCAACCACGGATACCCATGAAGGATTGTATCGGGTGTATCACCCGCAGCCAACATGCCAAGGACATGCTCGACCGCCAACCGGCCCCCTCGGATAATCGGCTTTCCCCCGAAAATATTCGGATTCACCGTGATCCGCTTGAGAAGGAGTTGTTCATCCATGGAAGACCTCACTTGCGCCCATGATAGCGCACTTGCACAGAGAAGAAAACCTACAGGGCTGGAACGAGAAGTGGGGGGGGTAGGCACCGTTCGGAAGCGGAGCCAGTCTCAGCTCACGAATGTCGAATGGTAGCTACTCAGGTGTTCAGGCTGAAGAATAAAAGCCTTCAGCCTATCTACCTGAGTCGTTACGACAAATGGCCGTTGACGTTCTCCAAGCTGTGGCGTCTTGCGACAGCGAGAAGATTCTCATCGGGTTCTTTCTCGCCACTTGGGGTAACCTGTTAGTCAAGCTTTGTTGAATCTCTGTTGTAACGCCTTGTTTGGACGGCAATTTAGCCGCATACGTTCCCACGTCTGTTTGGCATCTTACTCGCAAGGGTATTGAGCGAGTGGGAAGGAGGCCACGCGATGAAAACTGTAATTGTCGGGGTTGTTGTGCTGGTGTTTGCCGGGATTACGGGGTTGGGATACGCCGGGGGGCCGAGCCTGAAGGATTTAAACGTGTCTCAGCCGGAACGCGATGTGCTGAGCGGCAGAGTCATCTATTCGACAACCTGCATCCGTTGTCATGGGGTCGATGGGAAGGGGGATGGACAGATGAAGTTTACTCCTCCCGCCGCCGACCTCACATCCCCGGCGATTCAAGGGAAGCTGGATGCGAGGCTGTTTAGGAGCGTGCATGACGGCAAGACGAATACGGCAATGGGAGCCTGGAGGGAATCACTGACAGACGACGAGATTTGGGATGTGCTCGCCTATGTGCGAACACTGGCCCCCGAAGGAACCGGCGGCATGGGCAGCGGACTTCGATGAGATTCGCCTCCTGCCGGATTGCGTTAGGGCTGTGGGTTGTGACGATCGGGGTGGCTGGATGGTTTTTCGTGAAGGGGTGGACGACGGAGAGCATAGATGGGCGGACACAGATTGCCTTAGCGCCTGCAGAACGAGACTTGATCCTGGGCGAGATGCGGATGCTCCTGAAGGCGGTTCATGGCGTCGTCGCAGGCCTGGCAGGCCAGGATCAGGAGGCGGACCGTGCGCAGATGGAACAGGCGGCCCGCTCGGCCGGCATGCACATGGCTGAAGATGTGAACCCTGCGCTGATGGCGAAACTGCCGATGCCGTTTAAGCAGATGGGCATGTCGATCCACAAGGACATGGATGCCCTCGCGGATGCGGTGATTCAGAAAGAGACGTCCCAACAACTTCTACAGCGTCTCTCCAACATGACGGTTCGTTGCACCGCATGCCATGACATGTATCGATTCTCGACAGAACGGTAAACGTAAAACGTCAGAGGTGAAACATGAGAGGGGTCATGCATATGAAGCAACGGCTCTCAGATGCTTGTGGGCCAAGTGCCATTGTGAGAAGATCCTCGCGCGCGGCTTTCAGTAAAAGCTGTTCGTGTGGTCTGAGAATCGAATAACTAAGGAGGGTGCATGAATCGAATACTTGCGGGAACTGCGATTGTAGTCTCGGCGCTCGTGCCGCTTGCCGGGTGCTCGTCCTATTACACAGGCAAGGTTGAAAAACCTGTGCACGCGAAGGCGGTCATCGCCGGCCCCGGCATTACAGGAGAGGCGCATCTCTACGAAAAATATGAAGGGCGCGTCACGATCAAGCTGAAGCTCGCCGGCACGCCGGAAAGCAAGTTGAGGCCGGGGCGTCATGCCATCCACATTCACGAAGTCGGCAACTGCGAGCCCTTTGCGGCGGCCAAGGGACACTATGATGGGAATGTGGATGCGGCAATCAATCCGGAGGCAAACGTCACACCGGGATTAGGGAACCATCCCTACCATCTCGGCGATCTTCAGAACCTGTCCGTGAACGACGATCGGAAAGGGTCGCTGTATACGATCACGAGTCGGGTGACCTTGTCCGAGGGGCTGAACACCCTCTTCGATCAGGATGGGAGCGCCTTCATTATCCATGAGTTTGACGACAAGTATCTGCCGGACCCGCCGACAAAGGATGCGCCGGGCGGGCCCCGCATCGCGTGCGGCGTGATTGTGAAAGAATAGGCGCGAGAGCAGCCGGCAAGAGAGCTGGATGAAATAGGCGGGAAAGTCGCGGTCAGAAGTTCGACGTCCCTGACATCTCGAACTTCGATCGCGGCCCCCTCGCGTTTCGACGGTCTTGCATAGCTGTCCTGCCGTGATACTCTCACTTGTCCCAGCTCACATTACTCATGAGCGTTTCCGCACCCGTCTCGCTTTTCTCGCAAGGCTCGCTTCTCTCGCCTCTTGTCTAGACTCTGTGGCTTCCCGCAACAACGGCGGAATCGGTGCTGTGGCTTTTCGCTCCAGGGCGACCTGAAGCTGACGGCCAATCGTGTGATTTGACAGGTGAAACGATGGGCAAGTTGCCCATGGTAGTGGCATGCTCTTGGCACAAGAGAAGAGCATGATATGGCTGTTACCGGCTATTCTCGGAGTGACTATGCTCGCAAGCTGTGCGGGCGAGAGCGATCGGGCCAGGACCGAGGACTTTCGGGAGGCCGGCCGAACCGGCAGCGCTGCGATAGAATTCGCTCCGCCCTCTCCGGATACTATTCCAGGCAGTCAACTGGGCGAACAGATCCGGCTCGGCTATCTGATCGTGGTCAATACACAGGAGTATGCCCAGCCCTATATCGGCAATCGCCTCAATTGCACCAACTGTCATCTCGACGGAGGGCTCAACCCGAACGCCGCCTCATTCGTCGGTCTTGCTGCAATCTATCCCGAGTATCGAGCCCGCAGCGGGAAAATGAACACGCTTGCCGATCGTGTGAACGAGTGTTTTGAGCGGAGCCTCAATGGACGAGCGCTTCCGCCGGACAGTTCCAAGCTGCAGGCCGTCGTGGCCTATATCACCTGGCTCTCAAGCGGAGTACCGAGCGGCGCGACGTTGCCATGGCGAGGTCTCCAGCGCATTGAGTCACGACGACCTCTCGATCCCGCCAATGGGAAGCAAGTCTTTGCAAATAAATGTGCCTTCTGTCACGGGCTGGACGGCCAGGGGACGATGGCGGCGCCGCCGGTCTGGGGGCCGCAGTCCTATAACATTGCCGCAGGTATGGCACGGGTGAGTGTGGCCGCCGCCTTCATCAAATCGAATATGCCGCGTAGCTGGGGTTGGAGCCTGTCGGACGATGATGCGTACGATGTCGCCGCATATATCAATGCCCAACCCAGGCCGGACTTTTCCGGCAAGGCGAATGACTGGCCCAAAGGCGGCAAGCCCGCCGATTCACCGTACTAGGTGTAATCTTTGAAAGGATGATACGCGCTGTGACTGTCAGACTGAACGCGATGCTCGTCACGATTCTGGCCGGTACACTCGGTGTGTGTGCCGTGGGGCTCAGTGGAGCGGCCGAAACAGTTCAGGATCCGCATCGAGTGGTCATGCATCTCCATTCAGGCGATGAGAAAGTCCACCGGGGAGCGTTGAATAATATCCGTCACCTTTATCAGGAAGTGGGCCGTGAGCATTTACGTGTCGAGTTGGTCGTGCATGGGGCCGGGCTGACACTGCTGACGAAAAAAGATTCGACCTTGGCGACCG
>DATIQH010000174.1:0-2321 GCA_035471155.1 Nitrospiraceae bacterium
AGTTAAAGGGACTAGCAAATCCAGGGAACCTCACACCACCCAGGCGAGCAGCGGGAACATTGCCCGTTGCGCCGAGTTGAGGAACAAAGTCCATTCGCGCCGTGGACAGGCGCGCCTGGAATTCGTCGATGCTTGCGACCGTTTGTTTGAGATCTTTGTTCTCCTCGAGCGCGATCCGGATCAGCCGCTGGAGCTCTTCGTCCTGGTAGAGGTCCCACCACGGCATATTCGCCAGCGAAGGCAGATCTTTCGGCTCCTCAGCCATGCGAAAGGAATCGGAGGTGGAAATGTCGGGACGAGAATAGTCAGGCCCCATCGCACAGGCGAGCAGGAGCAACGAAAAGACTGCAAGGACGAGGCTGCGCATGTCACTTTCCTCCTTCTGTCACTAACGGAATTGAGTGTGTCCCGGGACGGAGACTCGCTTGACCGGCGCCGCGCCGACTCAATTTCCTAACCAACACAAAAAAAAGCGGTACGAAGAAGATAGCCAAGAAGGTCGCGGCCAGCATGCCGCCGAACACGCCGGTGCCGATGGAGTTACGGCTGGCAGCGCCCGCGCCGCTGGCGAGGACCAACGGCACGACGCCCAGAATAAAGGCCATCGAGGTCATCACGATCGGCCGGAACCGAATCTTGGCGGCTTCCATCGCGGCATCGATTAAGGAATGTCCGGCTTCATATCGCTTGTTCGCAAACTCGACAATCAGAATCGCGTTTTTGGCAGAGAGTCCGATCAGCGTCACCAATCCGATTTGGAAGTAGATGTCGTTGGACATTCCCATCACCCACACGGCGCACAAGGCTCCGAACACACCAAAGGGCACGGCGAGGAGCACGGCAAACGGCACGGCCCAACTTTCATACTGCGCGGCCAGCACAAGAAACACCATCAACAGGCCGAAGCCAAAGACAAACAGCGATTGCTGCCCGACCATGCGTTCCTGATACGAGATCCCGCTCCAATCGATCCCATATCCCTGGGGAACCAACACCTCCTTGGCGACCTGATCCAGCGCATCGAGTACCTGCCCGGAACTATACCCAGGAGCCGCCGCTCCCAAGACCAGGGCTGTATTGTATCCGTTGAAATGGGTGACCGGATCCGGTCCGCTGGTGAATTCCGTCGTCACCACTGTGTCGAGTGGGATCATGGTGGATTTCAGTCCGTTCACGGCGCGCACATAGATCTTCGCGACGTCCTCGGGCGTGGATCGAAATTGCGCCTCGGCCTCCGTCTGCACCCGATAGACACGGCCGAATTTGAGGAAGTCATTGATGTAGAGATTGCCGAAATAGGCCTGCAGCGTGTCGAACACTTCGGAGATCGGCACGCCCAGCGATTTGGCTCGCTCTCGATCCACATGAGCAAAGATGCGTGGCGCGCTCACGCGAAAGCTGGAACCGATCGCTCCGATCGCCGGGTGCTGCCTGGCTTTGGCGAGAAACTCTTGAGCCACGCCGGCGAACCTATTGAAATCGCCGCTGCTGGGATCTTGAAGCTGAAGAGAAAACCCACCCGTGGCGCCGAGACCTCTGATAGAAGGCGCATTAAAGGCCAAAATCAGCGCCTCAGGAATTTTTGCGAACTCTCCGTATGCGGCGCCGATCAGCGCCTTCACGTGGTTTTGCGGCCCCTGCCGTTCGTCCCAGTGATGCAAGGGCAAGAACATCGTTGCCGAGTTCGGCCCTCTGGTGCCGAAGACGAAGTTCTGGCCGGCCAACGCATCGGTCGAATGGATCGCAGGAACTGAGAGAAAGTAGTTTTCAATTTTACTCAGCACCGCATCGGTCCGTTGCTTCGATGCACCGTCCGGCAACTGGACGATCGTGATGAAGTAGCCCTGATCTTCTTCCGGCAAGAAGCTGGTAGGAATCGTCTTGAATAGCCCGGCGGCGAAGAGGCCGATGATGCCAAAGAGCACTAAGGATAAGACCGAGCGGTTGAGGATCGTCCCCACGACGGTGGTATAACGAGCCTGCGTCCAACCGAAGAATCGATTAAAGACACCGAAAAAACCTCTGCGCAGGCCGTGGCCCGGCTTCAACACCAGGGAACAGAGGGCCGGACTCAGTGTGAGCGCCGTGATCCCTGAAATGATGACCGAAATGGCGATAGTGATGGCAAATTGTTTGTACAGCTCGCCCGTGATGCCACCCAGGAAACCCACCGGCACGAACACGGCGCAAAGCACCAGCACGATCGCGATCACAGGACCCGTCACCTCATCCATCGCCTTCTTGGCGGCAGCCTTCGGCGAGAGGCCCTCTCCCATATGGCGCTCGACGTTCTCCACCACCACGATAGCGTCATCGACCAC
>DATIQH010000175.1:0-1679 GCA_035471155.1 Nitrospiraceae bacterium
TCGTGGAGAAAGTGTTCCCTCACATTGGCCGAAAGGTGCTGGCGCTGAATGGGCGTCGCCTTGAGCAGGACACGGCGCAACCAGGCCGCATTCTGTTAGCCATGGAAGAGGTGAGGGATGGGGGACGGCTCGATGGCTAAGAAACCAGACGGATCGACGAAATTCACAAAGCTCCGCCGGCAGGCGGAAGCGCGGTTGCGGACGACCAAGCAGGATGTCGCGGCCATGCCGGTCAAAGACGTCCAACAGCTTGTGTACGAGTTGCAAGTCCATCAGATCGAGTTGGAAATGCAGAACGACGAACTCCGCCGGGCTCAGGTGGAGCTCGAAGCGGCCCGCGATCGTTATATGGATCTCTACGACTTTTCCCCGGCGGGCTATCTCACGCTGGATATGCACGGCAAAATCGTGGAGGCCAATCTGAGGGCCGGGGTGCTGCTGGAGGTCAACCGGAACAAGCTGATAGGACAACCACTCGTCCGATTCATTGCCGCGTCGGATGCGGACACGTTTCATCGGCATGGTCAGGAGGTCTTGAAGACTGGTACTCCACAAGTCTGTGAGATACCTCTCGTGGAAAAGGCCGGTGTCTCGCGCTGGGTCAGCTTCGAGAGCCTGGCGGTTCACGATGAGCCTGGGAAGATCACCCACTGGCGGATGGCGCTTCAGGACATCAGCAACCGGAAACTAGCTGAGGCGAAGCTCGAGTCTGAGCGGGTACAGCGTGAGACGATCATCGGATCGATGACGGATGCCATTATTACCGTGGATGAGAGAGAATGCGTGGTGGTGTTCAATCATGCTGCAGAATCCATGTTTCTCTCCCCGGCTGCCGACGCGATCGGACGCTCGTTCAACCGGTTCATCCCGGAACGGTTCAGGCAGGCGCTTCAAGGTCACGTCACCGCCTTCGCTCAGAAGGGAGTGGCCTCCCCTGCGATAGGAGAAGTCGGCATGTTGGTCGGCCTTCGAACGAATGGAGAAGAGTTTCCCTTCGAGGCATCGATCTCTCATTCCGTGGTTGAAGGCCAGGCCTTCTTCACCGCCATTGTGCGCGATGTCACCGAGCGGAAGAGGGCGGAGGAGAGGCTGCAGGCCAGCGAGATGTTCATTCGCGCCGTGGTGAATTCCGTTTCCGCCCATGTCTGCGTGCTGAACGAGGAGGGGGTAATCATCAAGACGAACGACGCCTGGAAAGATCTCGTCCGAGAGCACTCGGATGGTGTCTTCTCGATTGGAGAGACGGGACAGAATTATTTTGACCTGTGCCGCCGAACCGCCGTCGGCAGCACGCCGACAGGCCAGGCCATTCTCCAAGGGCTTGAATCCGTGCTAAAGGGGGCCGCCCCTATATTCAGCGCCGAGTACAATGCGGAGTTGCTGGAAGAAGAAGAACGCTGGTTCCAGCTGCGCATGACTCCGTTGAAAGGAGACAAGGGCGGTGTGATTTTGCATACGGATATCTCATTGCGGGTTCGGATGGCGCGGGATCTGGAGAAGCATGTCGTGTTGCTCGGTCAAAAGCGGGAGGAGCTGGAATCCCTGACGGGGAAACTGATCGAAGCCCAAGAACAGGAGCGCAGACGGATCGCCCGCGAACTACACGACGACTTCAATCAACGACTGGCAGCGCTATCTGTGGAGTTGGAGAGCATCGAACGCACTCCGTCCGTTCCGAC
>DATIQH010000176.1:0-3589 GCA_035471155.1 Nitrospiraceae bacterium
ACCGAATTCTTTGGCGTACGCGATATCGAGCGGCGTAATGTGGGTAATCCCCTCCGTATACACCTCTTTCACATTGACCGGTGTTCCATAAGCCAGAGCCGCCAGGATCGCCAGCTTATGCGCCGAATCGATACCGGCCACATCGAATGTCGGATCCGCCTCGGCATAACCGGCCCGCTTCGCTTCGTCGAGCACCGTCTCAAAACTCTGGCCCTCATGGGTCATGCGCGAGAGAATGTAATTGGCCGTCCCGTTGATAATCCCGTAAATGGACTGAATGGTGTTGGCCGCCAGCCCTTCCCTCAAAGCCTGGATGACGGGAATCCCCCCGCCCACGCTCGCTTCAAAACCTAGGTCGATGCCCTTGCGGGAAGCCGCAGCAAATATTTCTTCCCCGTGTAATGCGAGCAAGGCCTTGTTGGCGGTGACGACATGTTTGCCTGCCGCAATGGCCTCCAGAATAAGGCGTTTGGCAACATCATATCCTCCGATCAATTCCACGACGATGTCGATCGACGGATCGGCGAGAATCTGTTTCGCATCGGTCGTGAGAAGGCCTGGTGGAAGGGCAAGACCGCGGTCGCGTGTCACATCGAGATCTGCAATCCGAACGATCTCGATCGGCACACCGACCCGGCGGCTGATCAACGCGGCATTCTCCAAGAGAATCTTTGCAACACCTGTCCCTACCGTTCCGAACCCAATGATGCCGACACCCACGCGCGAAATCATGCGTCAGGCCCTTCAAGCTTCAGCGCCTTGCGAATGCCTCGCACGGCTTGCCTCGTGCGATGTTCATTTTCGACGAGTCCAAACCGCACGTATTCGTCCCCGCCCTCACCGAACCCAATGCCGGGCGACACAGCCACCTTCGCCTCGCGGAGCAGGAGCTTCGAAAACTCCAACGAGCCCATATGGCGATAGGGCAGCGGAATCCTGGCCCAGACGAACATCGTGGCCATGGGCTTGTTGACCTGCCATCCGATGCGATTCAATCCGCTCACCAACACATCGCGACGCTTCTGGTAGCGCAGGACCGTTTCTTTTACACAATCTTGCGGCCCATTCAGGGCGATGACGCTGGCGATCTGCAGAGGTTGGAAAATGCCGTAATCCAGGTAGCTCTTGATCTTGGCCAACGCTCCGACAACCTCGCGGTTGCCGCAACAAAAACCCACGCGCCACCCAGGCATATTGTAGGCCTTGGAGAGGGTGTAGAACTCGACGCCGACATCCTTGGCGCCGGGAACTTGCAGAAAGCTCGGCGCCTTATATCCGTCGAACACCAAGTCGGCATAGGCCAGGTCGTGAATGACAATCACGTTATGTTCTTTGGCAAAGGCGACGATCTTTTTAAAAAACCCGAGATCCGCCACAGCGGTGGTAGGATTATGCGGAAAATTGATGACCAAAATCTTTGGTCTCGGAAAGGTCTGGCGATAGACCCGTTGCAGGTCGTCGAAGAAATCACTGTCCGGACGCAATTCGATCCCGCGGACTTCTCCCCCCGCAATAATGAAACTGTACATGTGAATGGGATAGGTCGGCGTCGGCGTCAGCACAACGTCGCCGGGCCCAATCAAAGCCAGCGCCAGATGTGCCAACCCTTCTTTGGAACCGATTGTCACGATCGTCTCGGTTTCAGGGTCCAGATCGACATCGTAATTCCGCTTGTACCAGCTCGCGATCGCATGCCGCAGTTTCGTAATCCCGCGCGAGGCCGAGTACCGGTGATTTTTTCCCTTCCGCGCCGCCTCGATCATCTTCTCGACGATATGGCTCGGCGTCGGTTGGTCAGGATTCCCCATTCCGAAATCGATAATGTCTTCGCCTTTCTGACGAGCCTCGAGCTTGAGACTCTGCACCTGGGCGAATACATAAGGCGGTAACCGTTTGATGCGATAAAATCCGTCGCCTAATCCCACGAGATCTCCTGTCCGTATCGTCTTCACGCGCACGGAAGCACCGAGCAATGCCCTCTCCTGCGCATTAGGGGGCCTATTCTAATTGCGCGGAGCGCATCGAGTCAAATTATGTCGTGATTCTGTGGGGTTCGGTATCGCGACCCTTTGGCTGGGCCGGAGCAACCGTCGCCAATTCCGCCTCCTGGTCCTTGCCCCGCCCTGTTAATTTCTGTTACAACTGCAACGCCTTTCACTCTCATCACTCAACCCAGTTTTCCCTTGCTCCACATACGCAGAATGGAGGATGCGTGCCGCGACTTGGGGTGAACATCGACCATGTGGCCACCTTGCGGCAGGCCCGTGGTGGAATCGACCCGGACCCCCTTGCTGCAGCCGTGCTGGTGGAATTGGCTGGAGCCGACGGGATTGTCGTTCACCTCAGAGAGGACCGGCGCCATATTCAAGACCGCGATCTTCGCCTCTTGCGGGACCTGATCCGAACCAAACTCGATCTGGAGATGGCCGCCGATGAAACGATGGCCAAAATTGCCCTGACCATCAAGCCGGACATGGTGACGCTCGTCCCTGAAAAACGTCAGGAGCTCACGACTGAAGGCGGCTTGGACGTGGCCGGCCACAAGGATCGTATCCAGCAGATCGTGAACATGCTCCACGAGGCAAGCATCCCCGTCAGTCTCTTCATCGAACCGGATTTGACCCAGGTCAAAGCCGCACATAGAGTCTCAGCCGATTTCGTCGAACTCCATACCGGCCGCTATGCAAATGCCACGCGCTCGAAAGAAGCCGACGCCGAAGTAGAGGCTATTACTCAGGCTGCGAAGCTTTCTTACAAACTTGGACTGGGCGTCAACGCCGGCCATGGATTGGACTATCGCAATGTGACGCGGTTGACTTACATTTCGGAAATCGTCGAATACAATATCGGCCACAGCATCATTGCCCGAGCGGTTCTGGTAGGACTCGACCAGGCCGTGAGGGAGATGAAAGCGTTGCTGAGTTGAACTATCGACACGATGCGGCGGCCGGCGTTTCTTCATAGACAACGCGATTCGTCTTTGTCATGACATTCCACCGTAGGCACCAGACCTCTTTTCCCGTTTCGCTCGTTCGATTCATCATGCGGTATCGATCCCGCGCACAAGGCCATCGATGAAGATTGTGACAGGAACCGAGATGCAGACACTCGATCGCCGCACGATCACGGAAGCGCACATCCCCAGTGCCGTCTTGATGGAGCGCGCAGGCGAGGGCATTGTCACACATCTGGAAGCGCGCTATGGACCAGTACGCGGCAAGACGATAACCATCCTCTGCGGGAAAGGGAACAACGGAGGAGACGGGCTGGTTGTCGCTCGTCTGCTGCACCGCCGGCGTGCCCGGATCCACGTGGTGCTCCTCACCCCGATCGCCGATCTGAGTCGCGATGCCTCAACCATGTATCGACGGCTCGTGCGGGTTACGGGGCGAACAGTGATCGCTCGATTCTTGTCTGCCGAACAGACGCAACCCCTCCTTGCCTCCAGCGACATCCTCATCGACGCCATTCTAGGCACGGGACTATCTTCCGTGGTGACCGGGGCCTACCGTGAGGCCATCGATCTCGTCAACAGTACCGGGAAACCGGTCGTTTCAATCGATATTCCGTCCGGTCTCCATGCCGATAC
>DATIQH010000177.1:0-24054 GCA_035471155.1 Nitrospiraceae bacterium
GAAAGAAGCCCCCGGACAACGGGGTCCGCTCGGCCGGCATGCTGCTCGCCATTCCGACCCTGCTCATCGCCTCGCCGCTCGTCGGGTAGTACTGCTGTCGCTGGCCGGTTGTGCTCAGGAAACTAGAATAACCAGGGTCGACTCGGGTGTCGTCACGGATCTGAGCGGGCGGTGGAACGATACCGATTCCAGGATGGTTGCGGAGTCCATGGTCAAAGAGGCGCTGGAGTATCCATGGCTGAACAATTTTTCCAGCTCGAAGCATCGCCAGCCGGTTGTCGTCGTCGGAGCCATCCAGAACAGTAGTCATGAACATATCAATGTGGGCACGTTTGTGACTGATCTGGAACGGGAGCTCACGAACTCACAAAAAGTGACGTTTGTGGCTGGAAAGGGAGATCGCGAAGAACTTCGCACTGAGCGTAAAGAACAAGCGATGTACGCGCGCGAGGACACGCAGAAAGCGCCGGGGAAAGAGATCGGCGCCGACTACATGATGAAAGGCACGATTGCGACAATCCTCGATGAGGCCGATGGGACGAAGGCGGTGTTCTACCAAGTCGATCTGCAAATGGTGGATCTGGAAAGCAACGCCAAGGTCTGGTACGGTCAGAAGAAGATCAAGAAAGTCGTCGAAAAGAAACGTTCAATCTTTTAGGCTCTGCAAGCTCCGTTGAGCCCGATTGCCTCACGCCTCACCGCCCTTGTTTCGGCACGGTGGGGCGTTTCTATTTCCACCCAATTTTTCTTTGCCGTACTGGCGCTTGTGCTGCTTGCCGGCTGCGGCCCCTCGGTCAACCGGTATCTCCTCATCGATGCGAGTCTGCGCGCCCACGATCCCAAAGGCGCCGACGCCATTGTCCAGCAGGCCGAAAAAGAATATGGTGAAAAAAGCCTGGTACTCTATGGCATGGATCGAGGGATGACGCTTCAACTTGCGGGTGAATATCAGCAGAGCAATGCCGTCTTGGAGCAGGCTGAGGACGAAATCGATCGTCTCTACACGCGAAGGATGCGGACGGAAGCCCTCGCGTTCATGACGAACGATACGGCATTACCCTATGAGGGCGATCCCTATGAGCAGGTATTGATCAATGTGCTGAAAGCGCTCAATTATGCGGTGTTGGGTCAGTGGCAGGATGCGCTGGTCGAAGCCCGCCGTATCGACCACCGGCTCAATGTATTGTCGGACCGAACCAAGGAGAAAGACGCCTATCGGGAGGACGGTTTTGCGCGCTATCTGAGCGGCATTCTCTATGAAAGCACCGGCGATGTGAATAATGCCTTTATCGCCTATCGGAAAGCGTATGAGACCTTTGATGCCACCCGTGCATGGTCGTATACGCCCGTTCCGAGTCAGCTGCCGGAAGACTTGTTACGAACGGCCGAGGCGTTGCATTTCACTCAAGAGTTGGCCGAGTACCGACGCCTGTTTCCCGATACGAAATGGGAGACGAGTCAGTCGTTACAACAGCTCGCTCAAGTTGTCGTGATCAGCTATAATGGCCGCGCACCACGCAAGGAGGATCAGTTTCTTGACCTGCCGATCAGTCTCAATGCACTCCAGTTGGTGCTCCTCAACCGCGGGATTTTGCAGCAGAACCGACAGTCCAATCGGGGGATGGATACGGTTTTGTACGGACTTAACGGACGCGTTGTTCGAGTGGCCTTACCACGGCTTGTTCAGCAAAAGACCCAAGTCCCTGTCGATACGATGAGTCTCATCCAGGATGACAATGGCACGCGGGTGACGCTGAACACTGAGTTGGTGCATAACGTGACGGCTCTAGCAGATAAGGCGCTCTCGGAACGAATGCCCGGAATCACCGTCAAGGCTCTTGCCCGTGCCGCCACGAAGTTTGCGATGGCTGAGGCAGCGACGAGAGGGGCTCAACAGGCGGCGGGGAGAGATGCAGGGCCATGGGTCGGTCTTCTCGTCGGGCTGTTGACGAAAGGCCTCGCGGTGGCATCCGAAGAGGCCGATAAGCGGAGCTGGCAAACGTTGCCCGATGAAATTCATCTCGCACGGGTCTGGGTTCCACCAGGTCGCTATCAGGTGCAGGATCAATCGGCCGGCGGGTCTCATGATCCTCTGAAGCCTGAGGCGCTGCGGACGTTGTTTCTCGAGCCAGGTGAGACCGCTGTGCTCCTTCAACGGGTGATGCCATGATAGATGGATTGCTGTGTGTCCGTCGAATCATGATGGTCGTGATAACATTGGCCGCACTCTCCGGCTGTGCCTGGTTCGGCGGACAGCCGAAACCAGACTGGATCGATGGAGTGAGCGCCGCCTATCCATCCGGGCAATATCTCGTTGGTGTGGGACAGGCGGAGAGTCGCGCGGTTGCGGAAGATCGCGCCTATGCGGCGCTGGCTCGTATTTTTAAAGCCGAGGTGAGCGCGCAAGCGAAAGACTGGGAGTCGTATCTGGTGATCGAACAGCGTGGGCAGAGCAGCGCTGAGCGACGGTTGACGCTCGACAATCTGACCCGCGTATCGACCGATAAAGTATTGGAAAACGTCCAGATCGTCGATCGGTGGATCGATGTGCCTAAAGGGCTCCATTATGCTTTGGCAGGGATGCATCGGCCACAGGCAGAGACAGCGTTTATGGAGCGGATTAGCGAGCTGGATCGATCGATCGGCGACGATGTCGAGGAGTTTCAGCGGCTGTCCGATAACCTGGCGCGAGTCAAAGCATTGAGACGGGCGGCCAGAAATCTGGTGCTGCGGGAGACCTATAATGCCGATCTCCGTGTGATTCGACCAAGCGGGCAGGGTACTGTCGCCGCCTACCGCGTGAGCGAGCTCACGCAGCAACTCGAACAGTTTCTTGCCGCGAATCTGGTGCTCGCGGTAGCGGTGACTGGTGATCAGGCCGAACCGGCGCAGCGTGCGCTGATTGAAGGGTTGTTGAAGGAAGGGCTTCAAGTCACGAGCCGGCCGTGGGGAGGGGATCGTTTGATAGGCGGCGATTCCAGCGGGCCATCCCCGGAGCTGCTCGTGCGGGGTGTGGTGCGGGTGTGGTCGATCGACGTGCGCGATCCGCAATTTAAATTTGTGCGGTGGTGCAGCGATTTCGAAGTCATGAATTTGACCAGCCAGCGTGTGGTCGGCGCCTTGTCGAAGGGTGGCAAGGAAGGCCATTTGTCGGATCGCGAGGCGACAGCCAAAGTCGTGCGTGTCATGCAGCAAGAGTTTTCCACCGATGTGGCGAAAGCCATTGCGGCTCATGTGTATGGAGAGTCGGAATTGCCGGCACAGACGAGCCGGCCTGCGGGATGTCCGCGGGACGGGCTGGTGTCTACGCCGGCATCAGCACCTCACTAACGTAGGAAAGGGAGGATATGAGCAAATCGAAGTTGGAAACAGGATCTACATCGACTCGCGCGCCGCGCAGCCGTGGTCGCGGGTTGACGGTTACCAAACAGCGGGTTCCCAGCCGTTTGGCGAAACGCCGGCTGGGTGAACGGCTCAAGAACGACACGGCGTCGTTCAATCAAGGCAACTTAGCCGACAAGTTCCGTAAGGAGGGGTACGACGAGCTGCCGCTGGACGAACTCCAAGATCGGCTCTCAAAAATGTCGGGCCCCTTGGCCGCCATCATTCTGAAGGGGAGAGTGTGATCGCATGCCATACTACTATTTCGATTCAACAGCGTTGGTGAAACGGTACAGCATGGAGCGCGGCACACGCATCATCAACAGGCTCATGGTAAAACGGAGCAAAGTGGCCATTCTGCCGACGTGGTCTGTGACCGATTTTTATACGGCATTCGCAAATCGAGCCCACGATGGAGAGATCACCCGGGATGATTGTTACTCGGTGATCCATAAGTTTGAGAGAGAATCCCAGGAGGGGCTCTACCAGTTCATCGCTCCGACGATGCAGACGTATCTCGCGACGAAAGAACTCGCATTGGAATACCCTATGCTCCGGTCGCCACAGGTTTTGCATTTGGCCTTGGCTTTGGAGCTCAAGCCCTTGCGGCTGACCGTTGTCAGTGCCGATGCGCCATTGTTGACAGCCTGTCGTTCAGCGGGCCTTCATATCATTAATCCGGAAGATGACTAGTTGGGGAAGCGCTGAGACCTCAGTGTCGAGTGCGCCGAAGGACGGACGCCGGCAGTACCGATAAGCGCTGCTTGAATGCCCCGCCCGGAAGCGCGGGGCATTGTACTCGCGTGCGGAGCTCAGACCGTTTCTTACAGTCCCTGCGCTAAAAGCTTCAGAACCGCTTCATTCCATCCCACCGGCCCTATTCCCGGCGCGCGAATCATTCCGGACACGTGGATGTCGGGATCGTACGTGCCGTCCGGTTTCTGGACGAGGATGGGATAATCGACCATGGCAAGTAGAGGGGCGTCATTGATGCTGTCTCCAATCCCAACTGTTTCGATCCGCTCCGCTTGCCCCCTCATGCGCTGTTGGCGGTGGTAGCAGCGTAGGAGTACTGAGGCGGCTTCCCCTTTGTTGTTCTCCCCCATTAGGTGAAATAGCCGTCCCCCTTTTGTCCATCGAAGGCCCCGGGTGACGATTTGCCGGCAGACTTCTTCGATGAGCGCTTGCGGGCCTTGGAGGAGATAGGGCTCGTCGTATTCCCGTTGTTTGGCCAGGACAGCATCGGCACGGGGGAGCCCGGTTACCTGCATGATGGCTTCTACCGACAGGTCGCCAAAGCCCTGTAATGGCGTTTCAACGGCTTCTTCGATCTGTTTCAGCACATCTCGCAGCATGTGATAGGGAAGGCCTAGTTCGATGACCTGGTAGGGAGACTTGCTTCGCATGCGTTCCAAGGGAAACTCGAAGAGGCCATGAGGGACAAAGACCGCGCCGCCGTTTTCGACGATAAACGGGTCGCGATGGCCGAGGCGCTGTCGAAGCGGTTCCATTTCCGCGCGCGTTTTACTCGACACCAAGATGAGGGGAATATTCTGCTCGCGGAGGGCAGTAAGAGCCGGTATCGCTGCGTGATACGAATAGGTTGTGCTATCCAGGAGTGACCCATCTAAGTCTGTATAGACGATCAAGTTCGGCATGACCTTGCGCTGTTACCAGTGATGAAGATCATCGACCGCGCTGGATTTAGATCGTGCCACCAGCCGACGCTCTAAAAACCCTTTTGCGAGATCGGCTGCCCCGAGTCCGAACGCAATTGCTCCGGCCAGCACGATTCCTCCCCACGTAATGCCGAATCCCACGACGACGATGTGTTGTGCAATACCGAGTTGCTCCAGCGCCATGGCCGCCGCGAGAGCTTGGATTCCCCAGCGGGAACAGGTTGCGATGAGTCTGGCAGGGGGTAGTCCGGCGTTGACAGCGGCGATGAGGACAGCCCGCGATACGAAGTTTGAGAGAAAGTACCCGGCCAGTAGAATCACCGCTGCCGTCACCAGATGGGGCACATAGGCGAGCAGTGACTGGGCGAACTGGTTGATGGGTGTCAGGTTTAGAGCTCCTAACGCCGCAATCGAGGCCAGCACCATCACTGTCCAATAGATGCTGCGACCGACAATGCGAGAGGGATCGGTCTTGACTCCTCCCCGAAGAAGGGCTGCATTCATCCCCAGCCGATCACAGAGATGGTCGAATCCGATCACGCGAAACAGCCGTTCGGAGAAGATGCCGAGTGCCCATGCGGTGCAGAGGCCGCCGAGCAGGATAATGCCCATGGCGAGCACATTGGGGAGCACGGTCAATACCTGATGGCCCAGTAGTTCCAACGGTTTTAAAAGCGCTTGATCAATGAAGTTCTCCATGATGACCTCCTGCGTCGGTGGTCGCGTGGCGCAACGGAACTGACGTTGTGGGTTGCAACGACAGCGGTTGCCACTGTTCAACCAGATAGGGTTTCATGCGTTCGAACGTGTGGCATAAGGATTCGATCTTTTGCTCCGCCTCCGTGGACGTCAGGCCTTGAGTGGCGTTGACGAACGAGGCGGTCCGGCCTAAGTACAGAGGGGTCAGGGCTTTCAGAAGATGGTCGCGCGGCATGATTCGCTTATGGTACGCGGTGGCCGCATCGTAGACGACCTGAACCCACAACTCATCCGGAATATGGCAGCCGGCGCCGGGCGTTCCCTGGAGGTTGCGCAACTGAGAGAACGTATGTTCGGTCAGGATCTGCCGCCAGATAGGCTCAAGATCCGTGAGACCTTGCCGATAATGCGCCACCATCCGCTCCACGTTGACGTGGACCGGTTCAACCCCGACCTCGTATGAAAATCCAAAGAGTGGAACAGGCTGCGATCCCTCTTGCGTGGACCAGAGGCCTTCATGCTGTTCCATTAAAGCGAAGAGCGCGCCCATCACCTGCGTCAACATGGCGGACAGATCGGCGGCAGGATCCTTCGGATTATGGATTTTTGCGCCAAGGAAGCTTTGGCAGACCCGTGCGCCGCTGGCAATGGCCTCCGTCGTCATCCAGATATCGATGCCGAAGCGCGCCACTTCCGATTCCCAGACATGCTGGTCGAGATAGTGGGACGCGAGCGCACCGGAAAACCCAAATTCCCCGCCGATGGGCTGGCGAACCCGTTGCCCATAGAGCGCCCTGGTGAGCGGGTAGGCGAGACTGTTCGTGATCGTGCCGTCGTATTTGTGCCGTAAATAATAGGGCGCGACATAGTCGTATCCTTCTTCCATGATCGGACGGAGTAGCAGCTCGACCCATTCCGGTGAAATGCTGCGGAGGTCCGCGTCGACGACTGCGCAGGCTCTAATCTTCAGGCGTCGCGCAATCTCGAAGATCGTCCGGAAGGCGCTGCCTTTACCAGGAATACCGTGGTAGGGCGTGACGATACGATGCAGGATGCTTTGCTGGTCTCCGATGAAGAGATATTGAAAGTCGATAGCGGTGCGGGCGACGATCGCCGTCGTCTCATCTGAAGAACCGCCGTCGGAGTTGACCAGGACAGCTCGACGGCCAGGAAAGTGTTTGGCGAGCCCTACGCTCACGGCCCGCACAACATGTCCGACCGTGTCCGCGTTATTGTAGCTTGGAATTCCGACGAGAATTTCCGCCGAACCAATTTCTTGGATGCGCGATTCAGTCGGCGCAGTGAGTGGTGTGAGCCCGTTGCTCATGACGAAGTGGCTGCCGGTTCAGTCGTGGGATCCCAGACATGATCTGTTTCGACGGCCTCGACCAGACGATCGAAGATATCGGGCACGGCATGGGTCACACGACTCCAGTTGGAAATCATGGGCACGCCAAGCGGATCCTCGAGAAACCCATCAGTGGCCATTTTCATACCTTTCAAGAAGACTTCGACGGCCGTCCGTTCTTGGTGGCGGTCGAACGTGAGGCTGTTGATGGCTGCGTCGTTTTCGTAGCGGCTGATCGCTTCCTGAGCGGTTTGCAGATACGTCGCCCGCAGGGTCTTGAGTATCCCGTCGGACAAGACGACGCCTTCGCTTGCGAGATTTCTGAAGAGTGACTTCGTGATATCGACGCACATTTTGAGGAGGCCGGCATCGGGATTGTGATCCGAGAGTTCTTGGTGTTTGTGATCATAGGCATCTGCAATATCGGCTTGGCAAATGCGGCGCAAGGCGCAGTTCCGATAGACTTCCGCGAGGACACCGATTTCGAGACCCCAGTCGCCCGGAATCCTGTTGGTCCAGGCCAAATCGCGCACCATGGCGAACTCACCGGCCAAAGGGTAGCGAAAGCTGTCGAGGAATGTCAGGAGCGCGTGAGGCCCCACGAGCTGTTGGAGGCTTCGGATCATGGGGGTGATGAACAGGCGTGTCACTCGGCCATGGAGGCGGTCGGTGACGCGGCTGTAATAGCCTTTGCAGAACTCATAACCGAGATTCGGGTTGGCGATGGGATAACAGAGACGAGCCAGATATTCTCGGCTGTAGCTGGTGATGTCGCAGTCGTGGAGTGCGATAACCTGACTGTGGTTTCTGGCCAGCACATAACCGAAGGCCGTCCAGCAGCCTCGTCCCTTGCCCTGCAGGCCGATATCGAGGTTCTGATCAACCAATCGTTTAAGAATGGCCTGGATGCGCGCCCCGTCATTCCAGATGAGACGCACGCGTTGAGGGAGTACGGAGAAAAACTGCTTCGCCAGGCGAAACTCTAAAGCCGAGGCGCGGTCCAACGAGATGACGATTTCGTTAAGATACGACACAGTTTTAAGGGCCTCCACGATGGCCTTCAATGCCGGACGCCCCAATTCTGCATACAGAGAGGGGAGGACCAGGGCAATAGGATTGACGCGGCCATAACGCGCCAATTCTCGTTCCAGTTGGTCGACGTTCGGCTGGCCGAGGCGGTGAAGGACTGTGACGACACCATTTTGGTAGAAGTCTGACATGGGGCCTCCGATTCGCGAGTCGCCTACAGATCCTGGCAATGAGGTGCAGCGGGGTCAGGAGCGGGTACAAAGCCGTTTGTATCATGATGCAAATGGCGGTATTGCATCAGTATATGAGAGCAGCTGTGCAGGGGATGTGCCACTAGGGAATGCCCCAAATGTTGAACGATCCTGGGGTGAATCAACCCGGAAGTGAAGTGAGTGATCTCAAAACCCTTCACCTTCAGCAGTTGCATGTGAAGCCCTGCGCTTTCTGATTCCTCGTATCCTCATGACCTTGTCTCATGAGAGAGCGGGGCCGCTTCGGTTCTTGTAGGCGGTATAGAAGGATCCGCATGCGTAAAGCCGAGGGTACCCTTTGACCCTTTACCCCGATTATCTTATCTCCCAAGGGCCTGGTCACTCTCTTGGCTCACGCATGGACGGACTGTTGGAATGCTGCAGCAAGGATCTCCAAGAGCATCGTGAAGTCACTGCCCTTCCGAACCCAGGCGAAGGCTCCGCGCTCAATTGCCTCGTGGGCCAGGTCGTCCTGATCCCCAGAGAAGACCACGACAGGGATTCCAGGCCAACTCACATGGCAGAGTGATAAAAATTTGAAACCGTCCATCTTCGGCATGCGGTAGTCGGTCAACACGACGTCAATGGGGTGTTTCTTCATCTGCTCCAAAGCTTCCAGTCCGTTTGCCGCCGCGTAGACCATGTACCCGGCACTGACGAGACGAAGTGAGAGTATGTACCGTATGTCGTAGTCATCGTCGACGACCAAGACATGTTTGTTGTTCCGTTCCATCATGTTCTTGTCTCCTTTTCTCTCTGTCCTTCCCGGCGGCGACTGCACAACATTGCCGGAGAGATTGCCCATCGGTTTCAGATGGGTCTCGCGCATGTGCAAATTACTGCATTCCACTTCTGACGATGATGATGGTTTGTGCGTGTCCGTTCGGCCGGACCCATAGCTGAATACGGTCGCCGACTTTTGCTTGACCGAATATCTCGGTGTCTTGTCCGACGTGAATCTGGCGTTCCACCCCTGCACTATCTTTGACCACATATCGATTGCCGTCGATCCTGAGAAGGTCCGCCTCAAACGAGGGCAGCATGCTCGGCGCTCTTACGTTTTGGTCCGGATCGGAAAACACCGGGGGTACTGTCCAGAAACCCCATAGGGCGAGCACCAGTGCATATGGCAAGAGCTTGGTCATACCGGTTCTTCTTCGTACGTCGGGGCGCCTTCTAGCGATGCCGCCGAGGCTCCACATCGACGAAAGCCAGCATGCGAGGAAGCCTCAAGAATACATAGACAGACATTCTGACAAGAGAGCAAACGGTGGGCCGGAGTGCTGTAACGCATGGCCGTCAGCGCAGATCCAATGGAAAATCAAATCGATAGATGATTGGACAGAGACCGTGGTGAGCGGCTGGCGATCGATCGCGTATGGGAACAAGTTGTCGCAGAAGTCGGAGGAGATCAGCAGGAATGCCTGATAATGCGCGGGCTTCTGACTTTGAAAGACAAACTGTCTCGCGCAGAGACAGCTTGACCGTTGGTTGGGTCAGCCTTGGCCGTACTGGCGAAGCTTGCGAAGGAGAGTCTTACGATGGATGCCGAGGATAGCGGCTGCCTGGCCGTGATCCTCATGATGGGCCTCCAGCACGCGGCGAATATAGTGTTTTTCCATCTCCTCCAGGGTGTCCCACCCACGAACCCGAGCACTGTCTTGAACCGTTGCCATCCGAATCGTCTCGGGCAGATCCTCGGAGGTGATGATGGGATGAGGAGTCAAGGCAATGGCTCGCTCGATCACATGTTCGAGTTCACGGACATTGCCTGGCCATGCATAGCGTGTCAACAACGGAATGGTGTCCGGTGCGAGACCGGTCACCGGCTTTTCCTTGTTGTGTCCGAATTTATCGACGAAATACCGGCTGAGCAGCGGAATGTCTTCAATCCGATCGCGCAAGGGAGGGAGGACGATGGTGACGACTTCCAGCCGGTACAGAAGATCCTCCCGAAATGTCCCGGCCTCGACGAGCGGCTTTAATGCTTTTTTCGATGCGGCGATGATTCTGACGTCGATTGCACGAGGCGTCTCACTCCCGACACGCCGAATCTCGCGTTCCTGCAGCGATCGGAGCAACTTGCTCTGCATCACCGGCGAAAGGTCCGCTATTTCGTCCAGGAAGCAGGTGCCGAGATGCGCTTGTTCGAGCAAGCCCTTCTTGCTTGCAACGGCTCCGGTAAACGCGCCTCGTTCATGCCCGAACAGTTCAGATTCGAGAAGCGTTTCAGCCAACGATCCCGTATCGATCGCGACGAACGGGCCGTTGCTTCTGCTGCTGTTGGCATGAATGGCGCGAGCGATCAGTTCCTTTCCCGTTCCGCTTTCTCCCTGGATCAGCACCGTGCTGTCTGTTTCGGCGACACGCGCGACCAATTTATACACCTCGACCATCCCGCTACTGCTGCCCACGAGGTTGTCGAACTTGTATCGCTCCTGCAATTGGCCGCGCAACGAACGATTCTCCCGCACTAATTTCTTATGTTCGAGCGCGCGCCGAACCACTAATCGAATATCCTCAACGATAAACGGCTTGCTGAGATAATCGAAAGCTCCGGCCTTGATGGCATCCACCGCCGTCTTGAGCGATCCGAAGGCGGTCAGCAAGACCACCGGAATATCCGGCTCCTTCTCTCGCACGGCGGCCAGTAAAGCCAGTCCATCCATCCCGGGCATATGAATGTCCGTGATGACCAGTTCGGGCTGCCATTCGCCGAGCCGCACCAGCGCCGTCTCCGCATCTTCGGCCGTCTCGACTTCGTATCCCTCCTTTGCGATGACCTCGCGCAGCAAGGCCAGCGTTTCAGCGTCATCGTCGACCACCATGACACGAGATAGTCTCAGCATCAGTGTGCTCCTCCGTCGATAGGAAGAATGATCATGAACCGCGAGCCTTTGCCGGGCACGCTCTCCACTGTAATGTCCCCGCCGTGTGCCCGTACGGTTTCCATCGCGCTCGCCAACCCCAACCCCGTGCCGCGCCCGGCCCTCTTGGTCGTAAAGAACGGCTGAAAGATCTGCTCGAGTTGTGAGGCGTTCATCCCGCAGCCTGTATCGGCGATTTCCACCTGCACCCATGCTCGAGAGTCTGGCTGCTCCGGGTTGGTGTGGGGAGAGAGTTTCGTGACCAAGATTCCACCGGAGGACATTGCATCGAGTGCGTTTTCAATCAAGCTGTGGAACACCTCCTGGAGTTGCTGAGCATCGGCGTTGACTTTTTCTATCTTCTGATTCCATTCGGTAACCAGGATGATCCGCCGACGATCAAATTCTGGCTGGAAGAGGGCAAGGCATTCCGCGAGACAGGTATTGAGATCGACAGGTGACCGCACCGGCTCCGGCTTCCTGGCATACAGCAGCAGGTCTTGAATAATTTTGGAGGTCCGTTCGATCTGCGCTTCCACCGTCTGCAACCGTTGCCGAGACTCTTTGCCTAGAGTCGGATCCTCAGCCATGAGCTGGATATGACCGGACAACGCCGTCAAGGGAGTGCCGATTTTATGCGCGACTGTTGCGGCGACCTGCCCGATAGCCGAAAGGCGTTGGGCGCGCGCCGCATCGCGCTGCGCCGCCGAGAGCAGTTCGTTCGTATGGGCCAGTGTACGATTCTTTTGCAGGACCTCGGCCGTCGCCTCGCTGACTTTCAGCTGAAGGCTGTCGTTCATCGCCTGCAAGGATACTGTTAACTGTGCATTGTCATGAGTGGCTTCTCGGATCTTCTTCACCATCTCGTTAAACGTACCGGCAAGTTCCCCCAGTTCATCCTGTTCTTCAACAGGTACGGCCGAGGTCAAAGTTCCTTGAGAAACCGATTCGACAGCGGTGAGCAATCGTTTCACCGGACGATGCACCTTGAAGTAGAGAAACAGATTGATCGCGATCACGATTGTCAATCCGGTCAGCAACCGTCTCGTTCTGGAGGCCTGCCGCAATGATTCCAAGGCCTCATCCATTTGGAGGGTAGAGAATTCAGCATAGATGGCTCCAACGACAACATTCTTCAAGAATATCGGGGCGGCCAGGAAGACGCGATGGGTATTCGTCCGATCCGCGTAATCAATCAAAGGCCGCCGTTCCTCGCGCACCCGAAGAACAAGGGCACGAGCCCTCTCTTGCCGTGGGTGTGTGAGAAGAAGCAGCTCGGTGGGACCAGCGCTCGTGATCGGGAGAGGACTCTCTTCCGGCCCGGGGGTAATCTCATAGAGCACGATATTGAGTAGGTCCGGCAGAGTCGCGAGGATCTTCTCCAGCTCTTTGGTGCGCGCCTCCCGATTTGAGAGCTGGGCAAGACTGTTGACGTTTTCATCGACGGCTCGGCCGACGGCCAGCGCGGCGTTTTTGACGTTGTCCTCTACCGTATGCTGGATGGAGCGGGCCTCAAGCCATTCAGTCGTGCCAGCGGAGACGCCGACGATGACCATGATGATCAGCGTCATCTTGATTTGAAGGCTCAGCCGATGCCACCAGTTCAGCATGCTCTATGGTAGTCCCTCAAGTTTCCTTGTTCAATCGCAATTCGAGACAAGATGTCTGCACCGGAATAAGTTGTCTCTGATTTTGCCGAGCTATTCTCGACAACTTCCATCTCGCAACAACGGCCATCTTAAGAAAACCGTGAATCTTTCGTGGCTTATAAGGTACGCGGCATGAGAACGCTGCCGGGCATCTGAATTGCTCAATCTCCATGACAGAACCGTGGAACACTGGAAGTACCACAACGTGACTGGACGAATTCTCCTGGTTGAGTCCGATGTCGTGCTAGCGGCTGTTCTCGAAGAAGTACTCGGACAAAGCGGGTATGAGGTGGTCATCGTGCACACGTTGAAAGACGAAGGAAAGAACATTCGTTCTGCACGCGCCGTTGTTCTCGACATCGACACGACTTTCGCTGAAAAAGAACTGGCTTGGCTCGATGAGTTTCAACCGTCCGACGGGTCGCTGCCGATCATCTTGCTTGGTTTGCAGGTAGCACAGGAAGTCAACCATCGCCTGCGCGTGGATCTTGACCGTCGGCAAACCAATGTTCTGACCCTGCTGCAGAAGCCGTTTCGCAATGAAGAATTGCTCGATGCCCTTCAACTGGACTAAGAAAAAGGTGCTCCGGGACAAAAGACCAAAATATAAGCCAGAGGACGTGTTGAGAACGTACGACAGCCGGAAACAAAGTTGGAAATCATGAGATGCGAGCGTTGTACAGGGCTAGTGGTGGCGGACCACTTTATTGGGGGCGGGGCGTCGATTGGAGGCTGGGCCTATGGTGGATGGCGGTGTGTCAATTGCGGTGCGATCGGTTTATCCGGGCACACAGACGCGACTCCCCTTGTCCGAAGCGTTGCGAGGCAGAAAAACGGGCCGGCAAAAAGCCGTGCCCCCAACACAACGGAGTCGGCCATGAGTAGCCATCGGATCATTGAGAAAAGGACAGCTAGGTGAGCCTCTCTATATTTCAAAGGAGGTGGCGCCATGTCCAAAGTCTTGGGGTGCATGATTGTGTTGCTGTGCAGTCTCAGTTTCGTCGTTCCCAGCGCCATGGCGCAAGTTGGAATGTCTGTTCAAACGATTAAGGGCGATCTGTTGTCCATCAAGGGCGATCTATATGTCATCAAAGACATCTTCGGGAGGCTGGTGTATCTCCACATCGATAAAGACACCAAGCGAGACCGGCCCATGGTTCCTGGCGAGAAAATCGAGGTCGATGTGATTCCGGGTGAACGAGTCATTGCCCTACGACCGGTAAAGTAACGTGAATGGTTACAAGGAGGAGTCCGATGCGAATTGCCCAAGTTGCACCCTTGTGGGAGAGCGTTCCGCCGAAACTCTATGGAGGAACGGAACGGATCGTTTCCTATCTTACCGAAGAACTGGTTCGGCTCGGCCACGATGTGACCTTGTTTGCGAGCGGAGATTCAGTGACGGCCGCTCGTCTGGAAGCGATCTGTGCTCGCGCACTGCGGTTGAACACAGGAATTTTTAATCGCGATGCCCCCATGACGATGCTGATGGAGCAGGCGCTGGGAAAACCCGGCGACTTCGATGTCATCCATTCCCATTTGGATTTCATGGGATTTCCTCTCGCGCGGCGGAACCCAACCCCGACGGTGACCACGTTCCATGGTCGGCTCGATCTGCCCGAATTACAGCCGGTGTTTCGTGAATATATGGAGATGCCGATGGTGTCGATTTCGGACGCCCAGCGAAAACCTATCTCCTGGGCAAACTGGTACGCGACTGTGTATCACGGTTTGCCGAAGGATCTGTACGGCTTGCATCAGAATCCTGGGAACTATCTGGCCTTCCTGGGGCGTATTGCCCCCGAGAAGCGGCCAGATCATGCGATTGAGCTCGCCAAGCGGGTAGGGATTCCCTTGCGGATTGCGGCGAAGGTCGATCCGGCAGATCAGGAATACTTTCGCACAAAAATCGAGCCACTGCTCGCTGATCCATTAATCGAATATCTCGGTGAGATCACAGACGCCGAAAAGAACGAATTCCTGGGTCATGCGATGGCACTCGTCTGTCCTTACGACTGGCCGGAACCGTTCGGGCTCGTGCTGATTGAAGCGCTCGCCTGCGGAACGCCGGTATTGGCCTATCGGCGAGGATCTATTCCTGAAATCATTGAGGACAGCGTCACTGGATTTGTGTGCGAGGGGATCGACGAGATGACGGCGGCCATTCAGCGTATTCCGGAAATCGACCGTCGACGATGCCGTCGGACCTTTGAGCAACGGTTCAGCGTAGAACGAATGGCGCATGACTATCTCAGGGTATATGAGCAGGCCCTTGGTAACAGCTGTGAAAGTGAGGTAGGGGCGACGAATTTCCTTTCCTGGCCAAGCTTGTCGACCAGTGCGTGAACGTGAATCAGTCCCTGGGTGGAGGTGGAGAGGACAAAGACCTTCTTCAGTTTCAGAGAGAGCTCGAAATGACGTCCTTTAAGTCGACTAATCTTGCCATGGTACTTGTCAGTGTCGGCCTTATCGCGACTCTCGGGACTCGGGCAGAAGCTCGGTCCCCGTCTGAATCGTCACCCTCGAAGATTGTGACAGGCGAAGTGGCTCAAGTCGAAGGGGAATTTCATATGGCCAAAGATCCTCAAGGCGAGCTCACACTCGATATCGTGGACAAGTCCTATGTCATTAAAGATCAAGCAGGTAAAGAGTTGCGTCTCGAACTCAGTGACGACACCAAAGTCCGGAACAGGGTCAACCCAGGGGACATGATCGAGGCCAAGATCTCATCCAAAGGCCATACGCTCTCGGTCACGCGACTCGAGCCATAACTCACGAGACCGCCAAGGAGGGTAAGACTATGCCCATTCACGAGAATATGTACGGCGGACCGGCAGTTCATCCCACACGAGGCCGGTCCCTCACTCCCGACCAGCCGGATTCAGCCTTGAAGAAGGATCATGAGTGGCGGTGCGGCGAGCGCGGCATGCTTTGGGAATATTGCGAGGCTGAAGGGAATCCCGCCGTTGAGCAAGGAGACTACGACGAGGCGGAGAATCTCATTCATACTGAGATCGAACAGGCTGAACAAATTGGATCGCTCAATCCACGTCTTGCCGGCAGCTTAAACGAACTAGGAATTCTGTACGCCAAGCAGCACAAGTATGCGCAAGCGGAGCCTTTATTCCAACGTGCGCTGGGAGTGTGTGTGGCCGTCCTGGGTTCAGATCATCCCGATGTGGCCGTTATCCTCAAGAACATTGGGATACTGAAGGCTTCCCGGAGACAATACGTTGAAGCGGATCTTCTATTGAAGCAATCGCTCTTGCTGACAAATCGAGTCTTGGGGAATGAGCATCCGATCGCAGCTGGTACGATGAGAACGATCGCCGTGTTTCAGGCCGTCCAGGGCCGCTATCAGGAAGCCGAGCGATTTGTTCGTCGTTCGCTTGAGATCAGCGAGAAAACTCTTGGATCGGAACATCCAGATCTGGCGGCGAGTCGGAAAGTGTTGGCCAAAGTTCTAGACTCGGTGCATCGAGATACTGATGGTTATCGAGTAGAGCCATGGGCTCAGGATATGAGAACCGGATCTGCCCGCCGTAACTGAGTTGATCCGGGAGCGATATTCGGCATTTATGAGCGGGTTTCATTCGGCGTGTGAAGTCGCATCTTTGTTAAAAAGAAGGACGGTTTCTCCGTGACTAACAACGACAAGGCGATGGAAGCTCGGACAAGATCGGGATGGGAGTTATTGCGGACGCGAAATTTTGCTCTTCTGTTTTCCGGCCAGGCCGTTTCACAAATCGGCGACAGCATGAACAAGGTGGCTCTGCTGTGGTTCGTGTATGAGCTGACGGGGTCGGCCTTCAAGATGACGGTGATCGGATTGCTGCAGACGATTCCGCCGTTAGTCTTCGGTCCGCTCATTGGTGTCTATCTTGATCGGATGAAGAAAAAGCCGGTGATGATCTGGGTGGACCTCCTCCGTACGGGGTTGGTCGTCCTCATCCCCTTCTTGTATACCATGGAGGCTCTGACACTTGAACGTCTCTACGTGCTCGTCTTTGCCACGTCGGTTGTTTCTACGGTTTTTGGCCCAGCTTTGTCGTCGGCTGTTCCGCTTCTCGTGCCTCGCGCTCAACTGACTGCCGCCAATGCGCTGATTCAAAGCACGACCAATATCGGTCTCCTGATTGGACCAGCAGTCTGCGGTGTCGGTATTGCCATCATCGGTGCCCACAATGTCCTGTACCTCGATGCGGCCACGTTCCTGGTTTCTGCCTTGTGCCTCATGCCGATCTACCTGAATGAGACGCTGGGCACGCGCACACGCTTGGCAGACGGATCAACGATCCTTCAAGATCTTTTGGTCGGATTTCGATTTGTCTTCGTCCAGCACCGGACCGTATTGCTCCTCATGCTCACTGCTACTCTCTACAGTTTGGGCGCGAGCGCCTTCGTGTTCTTGCTGCCGGTGTTTGCGACACAACTTTTCGATGCGAGTGCCATCGAACTCGGGTGGCTGTGGTCATCGCTCGGGATAGGTATGCTGGGCGCATCCGTCTGGCTGGCTTGGATCAATCAAGGAGATCTCCAAAACCGCTTACGGTTGATTTCGGCTGCTCTGGCCGTCGGCGCCGTGGCGGTGTGTGTGCTAGGCATGCTAGAGGCGCCGGTCATGGCCGCTGCCCTCATTATCGTGTTCGGCGGCAGCACCGCAGTGTTTACGCCGATTGTGTGGGCGATGTTGCAAGAATTGACGCCTGAGCCTCTGTTAGGCCGTGTCTTTACTACCTTCAGCACCGGCGCCATGGCCTCTGCTATGGCCGGAATGGCAGGGTTCGGTTGGCTGGCGGACGCCGTCGGACCTGCAGCGAGCCTCGTGGGTATTGGGGCGCTGTTGCTGACCACAGCGGCCGTCGCGGCTGCCTTTAGCCGACGACCTCACGACACACCGGCTCCCGATTTCATTCCAGCGTGAGCACGATTCCATCGTGCTTCATCACCTAAGCTGAGCTCGATGGAAATGAACGTGAGAGATGTGAAATGGTCCGAGCCCCGTCGCAGCGGTTTTGGACAGGGCGTGACCCGCCTGGTGCTCTGTGCTTGTGCCCTGCTCACGAGTCAATTCACGAATCCGACGCTCGCGGAGAGTGATCAGCATTCCGCCGATCAGGGCAAAGTAACGGATTCCAAGCCTCCCGCCAAGCCACAGAAAGATATGCCTCCCGCCCAAGCGTCTGGTCAGGACTCGAAGCTGGCTCAACCGAAGACGCAGACATCCAAGAGCGAGGACTCGAAGGCGAAAAAAGACAATGGGGAAGAGGGGGCAGAGAAAGAAAAAGAAGCTCCAGGCAAGAAAACAGTGTCTTCGGTGATTCTGACGGTCAAACTCGCGTTGATGGAAGACCCCCGCTTATTTCCTTATGAGATCGAGGTGGAGGCCGGATCGGACGAGGTCACACTTATGGGAAAGGTGTCCACTGAGACCGAGAAGATCGCCGCAGGGAAAATCGCGAGCACGGTGCCGATTGTGAAATCTGTGTCGAACAAACTGGAAGTAGTCAAAGAACTGTCCGAGGTCATTGCCCGCAAACAGGATGACATCATCACCCAACATGTCAAGGAACGATTCGCCAAAAGTGCCACCGTGACCGCCGCCAACTTCGATGTGAAGACGGAACAGGGAGTGGTGTCGCTCAGCGGCACCGTCCGATTCCAAGTGATCGTGTTCGAAGCGGCAGAAGCGGCCAGGCAGGTTCCGGGGGTGAAAGCCGTCAAGACGGACAAGGTCAAGATCGAGAGTGAGGGATGAGGTCTTGGCAGGCTCTGAAGATCAACCGAGATTCTGCGTGGAACAACGCGGAGACACAAAAAGAGGTTCGCCCGGTGCGTCCGTGGCGCCTGCTTTTTACGCGAGATTTTGGACTGATCTGGCTCAGTCAACTTGTGTCCCAAGTTGGCGACGGGATCTCGAATCTTGCCCTCCTCTGGTTCGTGTATTCGATTACCGGCTCGCCAGTGAAAACCACCATCATCGGACTCCTTCATACGATTCCACCCATCGTGCTCGGTCCCTTGATCGGCGTCTATGTAGACCGGTTGCCGAAAAAATTCTTCCTCATCGGATCGAACGTATTGCGGGCAGTGCTGATCGGCATCATTCCCTGCGCCATCCAGACCGACCATTTCACGGTCAACCTCTTATATGGACTTGTCCTTCTCGACGCAGTGGCAGTGGCGATGTTCAATCCGGCGCTGACGTCGTCGGTGCCTCTAATTGTCCCGCGCGCCCAATTTACGGCGGCGAATGCGCTCATCCAGAGCACGACCAGCCTGGGCATCATTTTCGGTCCGGCGTTGAGCGGACTAGGGATCGCGATTTTCGGTTCGCAGGAAGTGCTCTGTCTGAACGCGGTCACGTATTTTGTGGCAGCGCTCTGCCTCGGATTGGTGCGACTAGGAGCAGGACAGTCAACTGTGAAACCAATGAAGACCAGTAGTTCAGCGTTGCAAGATTTCAGAGAAGGCCTGGCCTTCGTTGTGATGAAACAACGCGTCATCCTGCTGCTGGTTGTCACTGCGGGGTGCTACGCATTCGGCGCCAGCGCCCTGACGACGTTGTTTCCTGTCTTCGCGAGAAAACTCCTGGGACTGGGGCCTGTCGAGGTGGGATACCTCTGGTCCCACCTGGGAGTGGGGCTTCTGCTCATGTCGATGGTACTGTTGCGGTTCACCGAGTGGAACGTGTCAGACCGCACCAGAATCATCGCGGGGGCGAGCGTGGCGAGCGCGTTAGCGATCGGGGTGCTCATCTGGACGAATAATCTATTCCTGGTCGGCCTGCTCATGATCGTCATCGGTGGGGGCATGGGGGCGTTCACCCCGATCGCGTGGGGTATCGTACAGGAATTGACCCCCGGAAACCTCGTCGGACGGGTGATGAGCCTCTATAGCACGGGTGCGATGACGGCCGCCATCAGCGGGATTAGCATGTTTGGCTGGATCACAGAACGGCTTGGTGAATCGAACGGAGTCGCAGGCATTGGCGCGACCTTTCTGCTCACGGCCTCTCTCGGAGGCTGGTTGAGCTGGTCAATCCGAAACCGATGAGAGGGGCTCATGGAACACGTCGATCGTCGAAATGAGCAATGCCAGATTGTGGCCTCCTCCTCGCTGACCGACGACCACATCGAGGTGCTGAAGCACGGCGACACGTTCGGCCTGTTCGATCAATACGGCGACATCCATTCTCTGAGAACCGGCTCGCATGGCCTCTATCACGAAGGGACCCGTTTTCTGTCCCATTTCGAGCTGACCCTCAATGGGGAGCGGCCGTTGCTGCTCAGCTCGACGGTCAAGCAAGACAACGTCTTGCTCAACGTCGACCTCACGAATCCCGACATGACCCATGTGGGACAGGGAGAGGTCGCGCGCGGGACACTGTATCTATCTCGGGCTCGATTTCTGTGGCAAGGCCACTGCTTCGAGCGTCTTCGAGTGCACAACTACAGCCTCCACCCCGTTCCGGTCCGGCTCTCCGTCTCGGTGGATGCGGATTTTGCCGACCTGTTCGAAGTCCGTGGGACGATACGAAGTCGGCGAGGGCGACGGTTGGAGCCCGTTACGTCCAAAAACGGAATATCGCTCGGGTATGAGGGGTTAGATCGTGTGGATCGGTGGGTCACCGTCCACTGTGCTCCGGCACCGACCGCAGTCTATCCCGGCGAGGTCCGCTTTGACACCCTCTTGCCGGCGGGCGAGGTCGCTCAGTGGGATCTCACAATCTCCTGCGAAGCCGGCAGGCGAATCAGAGCCGATATTTCGTATGAGCATGCGCTTATCGAAGTAGAACGAGCGCTCCTTTCTTCCAGGGCTGATGACTGCCTCATTGTGACATCGAATGCGCAATTCAATATGTGGCTGAACCGCTCGCTGGCCGACCTCCATATGATGGTCTCAGACACCCCAGACGGCCCATACCCTTACGCCGGGGTTCCATGGTTCAGCACCCCGTTCGGACGCGACGGCCTCATCACCGCATTCGAGTTTCTGTGGGTCAATCCACGTATCGCCCGGGGTGTGTTGGCCTACCTGGCGGCGACCCAGGCGAGGGAGGTTCTCCCGGAGCAGGATGCAGAGATTGGTAAAATTTTGCACGAAACACGCAAGGGAGAGATGGCGGCCCTTAACGAGATTCCGTACGGCCGCTACTACGGGAGCATCGATGCGACGCCACTGTTCATTATGTTGGCCGGAGCCTATTACGAACGGACGGGCGATCAGGCCTTCATTACACAGATTTGGCCGAATATTGAGCTTGCGCTGCAGTGGATTGATCGCGCAGGGGATCTCGATGGCGATGGCTTCGTGGAGTACAGCCGCCGGTCGAAAGACGGGCTTATCCATCAAGGATGGAAAGATTCGCAGGATGCTGTGTTTCATGCAGATGGCAGCTCAGCGGAAGGGCCCATCGCGCTCTGCGAAGTTCAAGGGTATGTGTTTGCCGCCAAGCGGTGTGCGGCTCAGTTAGCTTTGGAGCTGGGCCATATGGAGCAGTCCGGACGTCTCCTCAAGGAGGCGGACAAGTTACGCACTCAGTTCGAGCGCCACTTCTGGTGCAACGACCTCTCGTCCTATGCGTTGGCTTTGGACGGGCTCAAGCAGCCTTGTCGAGTCAAGACGTCGAATGCCGGCCACTGTCTCTGGACCGGTATTGCTGACCCAAAGCACGGCATGAGAACGGCCAAAACCTTGATGAATGAGGAGTTTTTTAGTGGATGGGGTGTCCGAACCGTCGCAGCTACTGAGACCCGGTTCAATCCCATGTCATACCATAATGGATCGGTCTGGCCGCACGATAACGCCCTCATAGCCGCCGGCATGGCTGCCTACGGATTCAAACAAGGCGCGTTGAAGATTCTTGGCGGTCTCTTCGACGCCACCCTCTTTCTCGAACTGCATCGCTTGCCTGAACTGTTGTGCGGGTTCCCGCGCCGGCCTGGTGAAGGTCCGACACTGTACCCGGTGGCCTGCAGTCCTCAGACTTGGTCCTCAGTCGCCGTGTTCCTGCTGCTCCAATCGTGCCTCGGTTTGCGAATTGAGGCCACCCAGGGTCGCCTGTCATTCTCCCAACCGGTTTTACCGCCGTTCTTGGAACACATTGAGGTGAAGAATCTCAGGATTGGAGACGCCACAGTTGACCTCTCGCTTGAACGTCACCCGAAGGATGTCGGCATCAACATACTGCGACGAGAAGGGCACATCGAGATCGTCGTCACGAAATAATCATATCCGTGTCTTCTTTGATTCTGCACGATCAGGTTGAGTCGAGACATCTTGTTCCCGACGGACAAGATGTTCCTTCCACAAACATTCTTCTTGCGTGACAGTAACTTGTGTGTAACCCATCACTCGATGACATCCAACCGGTCCGCTTATATCTCGATACGTATAACCGATCAATGGTTTTATTTGTTGGAAGTCGAATGCCTGTACTCGTTGTAAACATTGAGAGTTATCCGATGAGGATGTTTCGATCTGTAGAGAGGTCCGAGTCTTGCTCCAGGGCGTGATATCACCTGGACGATTCGGGTTGAGTTGTGGTGTTGGTGAACGGTCCATTCAACGTGTCTGCTGGAAAAGGGAGGGTCAATGAAAGAGATGAACCATATCCAGTCAGTGACGTTCCCCACAATGAGGCAAAGACAACAGAAAATCGGAGAGGTGCCGGTCTTGCGCGATCTGGCAGGCCCTGTCTGTGCTCATTGCGGGAGTCTCCGCTATTTTCTCGTCTTTCGCGTGAGCCGAGACGGCTGGAACGGAATACTTCTAGGGCGATGTCGCCGTTGCCAGAACGCCCGAGGGTTGACAGCAAGCGACATCGAAGGGGGGTGCCATGCCTAATCATAAGAAGCAGGAACAAGAACAACAGGAGGATAGAGTCATGAACGATCAAACACGATGTACATGGATGAGCATAACCAACTTATTTGCCGGTTTTCTCGCTGGAATCTGCACCGGCGTGTTGTTCGCAGCTCAATCAGGTTCCCGGACACGGCGGCAGCTCCACAGTCTCGCTAAGGATCTGCAAGAAGAAACGAATCATATCCTGAGTGACGCGAGAACATCGATCGGCAAGGCGATCGAGCAGGGACGGAGCTTCGTGAGATAAGCGACCGCAAGGTTGCCAGTCAGGATTATTTGTGAGACCGCAGCAGGCGGCGTGAATGTGCTGGAGGAGAAGACGTCACGGAGCCTGCTTCGCCAAGGAGAGGGGAGAGACGATTCAGGAGGAAATACCAATGCAATGCCAACGTTGTCAAGGTTATATGGTCGGCGATCATTTTATGGATTTTTTGAACGTGGCCGGCGAGATGGTGTTCAACGGGTGGCGGTGTCTGAATTGTGGAAACATCACTGACCCTGTGATTATGCGACATCATCAGTCGACAGAGCGTGTTCCTGCAAAGTCTAGGCGGCGCTGGTGGCGAGTCTCTCTCATGCACACCGGCTCGTGAAGCCGCGAGAGTGACCACTTTTCAGATGAGGAGAGCGGGATGTCCAATCTAATCGTTGTGTCAAATCGTGAACCGTATGAGCATAACTCAGTCGACGGCGATGTTGTCTGTCAGCGTACTGACGGGGGATTAGTTTCGGCCTTGGACCCGGTAATGAAACGTATCGGCGGTACGTGGGTGGCCTGGGGCAGTGGAGGCGCCGACCGGGAGGTGCCAGGGCAGGTCGATGGTCTTCCTGTGCCTCCTGATTCGCCGGCCTATCGATTGCGGCGAGTCTGGTTGGACTCTGCTGTGGTCAGAGACGGTGTCCAGGGCTATGCCAACGAAGTATTGTGGCCGCTCTGTCATGTCACATTGGATCGCGTGTATTACCGGAAGGCGTTCTGGGCCGGCTACCAGGCGTTGAATCGCCGCTTTGCGGAGACAGTGTCAGACGAGTTAGACAAGCAGCCTGCTTCCGTATGGGTCCATGACTATCAACTTGGGATTCTACCGGCGTTGATTAGGAAAGAATCACCCGACACCACGATCTGTCATTTCTGGCATGTTCCCTGGCCGGGACCGGACGTACTCCGCATCCTGCCGGAACGGCGAGAACTGCTCGAATCTCTTCTCGCGGCCGATTGTCTCGCCTTTCAGACGATGTCGTATGCGACAGCGTTTGCAGATTGTGTGACGAAGTTCTTGGACG
>DATIQH010000178.1:0-3293 GCA_035471155.1 Nitrospiraceae bacterium
TCACCCGCCCACCCACTGGCACGCCGAGACGTGCCATGAGCCCGTGCGAGGGCCTTCCGATTTTCTACACTTTTCCCTTAGGGAGACAGCCAGACTGTCCTTCACTGCGCGCATCGAACGATCCTTATTATGCTCCCTCCAAGCTTGCTCACTTCTTCTCAAAGGGGCGGGCTCGTGGGCCCTCAACTGCGCGCGTCGAACGAGGCCCTTCTGATGGCGCGCATTCCGCGAGCACGGAGGACCCACGAGCCTGCCCCGTCACACCCACTCCGGCGCATACTCCTTTCCCGCCTCTTTTTCTGCGAACCATCGATACAGGGCCGGCAACACCACCAGAGTGAGGGCGGTCGAGGTGAAAAGCCCTCCGATCACGACGGTCGCAAGAGGCCGCTGGACTTCGGCGCCGATCCCCTGCGCAAGCGCCAACGGCAGCAGACCCAGCAGCGTCGTCATCATGGTCATGACGACCGGGCGAAGCCGAAGGATGCAACCGGTGACAATGGCCTGGTCCATCTGCGTGCCCTCATTGCGCAGCTGATTGATATAGGAGACCAATACAATCCCGTTCCCGACCGCCAAGCCGAATAGTTCGATAAAGCCGATGGAAGCCGGCACGCTCAGGTATTGCCCGCTCAACCACAGAGACACGACGCCTCCGATCAAGGCAAAGGGGAGATTGATAACGATCAACGTTGCATAGCGGAGCGAGTGAAAGGCCCAGAAAAGCAGAAAGAACACAAGCCCCAACGTGATCGGCACTACGATCAACAACCGCGCATTGGCCCGCTCCATATTCTCGAACGCCCCACCCCACGTCACCTGATACCCTTCCGGCAGGCGAATCTGTTCCTCCAGTTTCTTCCGCCCTTCGTCCACCACGCTGCCGATGTCGCGCCCGACGACATTGAAACCGATGTAAATGCGGCGTTTCGCATGCTCGCGGCTGATGCGGGCAGGGCCTTCGCGCATCTCGATCGTGGCGAGTTCGCTCATCGGGATCAGCGCGCCGGACGCCGACTTCACTCTGATCTCCCCAATGGCGCCGATGCTATTGCGTTGCGATTCCGGGAACCGGAGTGTCAATTGAAACCGTCGCTCGCCTTCGTAAACATGGGTCGCCGCCTTGCCTCCGATGGCGGTGGTGATGATCTCCTGCACGTCTGCCACATTGATGCCGAAGCGGGCGATCTTCTGCCGGTCGATATCGACGGTGAGATAGGGCTGGCCGGCGATCTGTTCGACCTTGATATCTTTGACGCCGTCGATCTGCTGCAGTAGCCCGGCAATCTCCTTCGCCTTGTCGTGCAGGACATCGAGATCATCTCCGAACAACTTGATGGCGCATTCCGTCCTGATGCCTGAGATCAGCTCGTCCACCCGTTCCTGAATCGGCTGGCTCATCAGCACTGAAATACCAGGGATCTCTGCGAGTTTCCGGCGGATCGCATCGGTCAACCCCGATTGGGTCTTCGCTGTCTTCCAGGTACTGCGGTCGTGCAATGATACGATCGGATCGCTCTCATACAGATCTTCCGGATGGTAGGGAATTTCGGCTCTTCCGATTCTGCTCACAGCCATCTTCACTTCGGGAAACTCCAACATGGCCTTCTGAGTTTGCTTCTCCATCTCGATGGACTCGGCCAGCGACACACTCGGCAGCCTCACGATTTGGGGGGTCAGGGCCCCTTCCTCAAGAAGTGGGATGAATTCCCGTCCCACGAATGGAACGAGAGCGAGACTGCACAGCACGATCGCCGTCGAACCGGCCAGGACGAAACCGCGGTGCCGGAGCGTCCATTGCAACACAGGCACATAGCGCTGTTTCATCCAGCGCGTGAGGCGCGTTTCCTCCGGATGGTCTCCGCGCAAGATCAGTGACGCGAGCACCGGCGACAGAGTCAACGTAACCACAACCGAGGCCAGGAGCGCGATCACCAGCGTGTAGGCCAGCGGCGCGAACATTTTTCCCTCCATGCCGTGGAGGGTCATGAGCGGCAGGAAAACAACGCTGATGATCAGAATGCCGAAGAGGATCGGCCTGCCCACTTCTTTGGTCGCCTGGAGAATCACCTCGAGCTTGCTCTTCCGCACCGCGCCATTGTCCTGCGCCAGGTGCCGATAGACGTTTTCGATGACGACAAGCGAACCATCCGCGATCTCACCGATGGCGATGGCCAATCCGCCGAGCGTCATCAAGTTGGCCGAGAGCCCGAGCCGTTGCATCACGATGAACGTGATCAGGGGGGTGACGATGAGCGAGACTGTCACCACAACAGCGCTGCGGACATGGCCCAGGAAAAAAAAGAAGACAAAGACCACCAGTACGATTCCCTCGATCAAGGCATCCCGCACCGTATTGATGGCTGCTGAGACCAACTCGATGCGATCGTAAAATGGCATAAGCTTTGTACCGGCGGGGAGAATGTGATTCCGCTGCAGATCGTCCACCTTGACCTTGACCGCCTCGACCACCTGACGGGCATTGCCCCCGCGAATCATGAGCACGGTCCCTATCACGACCTCCCGCTCTCCATTGAGAACCACCGCACCATGGCGAACGACGTGGCCGATACGGACTTCCGCAACATCCCGGACGAAGACCGGCGTGCCACCTGACTCTTTCACGATGATAGACTCGATATCGTTTACGCTCTTGATCAGGCCCAAACCGCGGACGATCGCGCGCTCCGCATGACGCTCCAGCACGTTGCCGCCGGCATTGGCGTTGTTCTTCGCCACCGCGTCGTAGATATCGTGGAGCGTCAAGTCGAACTTGCGGAGCTTGGCCGAATCGACCAGGACTTGATATTGTTTGACGAACCCGCCCATGCCGTTCACATCGATCACGCCCGGCACGCTCTTCAGCAGCGGGCGCAGGACCCAGTCCTGCATCGTGCGCTGATCCGTCAACTCCGTCTCGACGATCTTGGGATCGGTCGCTGTCGCATTCGGCCCTTCCACATAGTAGTGATAGACCTCGCCCAGCCCCGTTGTGACAGGAGCCATCACTGGTTCGAGCCCCTCTGGTAATCGCTCCTTCGCCGCCATGATCCGTTCCAGCACCAACTGGCGGGCGAAATACATATCCACGTCGTCGTTGAACACAACCGTGACCTGGGACAGGGCGAATTTGGAAAGGGACCTGATTTCCGCTAAACCGGGCAGGCCGGTCTGCAAATTGCAACCACCGGGCGAAACATGCCGCTGGGCCCGACGTTCGATCTTCAGCAAAACTCCACTAAATGGATCACGCTAGGCCCGTAGTCCCTTCGGACTGCATCCCTACTTCCTTC
>DATIQH010000179.1:0-1744 GCA_035471155.1 Nitrospiraceae bacterium
AGTGTTCCAACCGAGGAAAATCGAACGGTCCGGTCTTTTCGAAGCTGTGGAGGGCAAGGTTCTGATCTACATTCATAAAGAACAAGAGCTCGACGATGTCGAGCGGCGGTATCCGGGCGATCACTATGTGTTAGTCGACGACAAGCTCAAAATCCTCACGGCGGTCAAAAAAGTCTGGGGCGCGCGGGTGACCACCCTGTTCCCGCGGCAGGGACACTATGCTCACGATCCGAATATACTCAAGAGTTACCCACCGGCGGACGTGAGTATCGACCGCATCGGCGATATGCTCCGGTACGATCTTCCTCAGCTTATCGACGCTTCGACCCGCAAGTCATGACGACCTTGCAGCACAGAAGCGAACTGAATGGTGCCTTCATGCAATGTTGAGCATGGTGGCGTCGCAGGCCCGGAACGCCGGTTGAATGGCCGTTGTGTATCCGGAGCCTGTAAAGGGCAGAAGCATGTTGTGATGCGACAGGAATCGTCTGACCAGTGGCGCTTTTGGAGCAGCTCATCGGCTGAAGTCCTTAAGCGTCTCGACTCAGGCTCCAAGGGGCTCTCCGGTGAAGAGGCGAGACAGCGTCATCTGCGCGATGCACACCTTCTATTAAAACCGAAGAGCCGGCTGACCACCTACGAGTTGCTGTTTCGGCAGTTCACCAGCCCGATCATCCTTATCCTCCTGGCCGCCGCGGGGCTGGCCTTCTTTCTGGCGGATCCGACCGACACGGCGATCATTCTCATGATCGTGCTCGCCAGCGGCCTGCTCGGATTCTGGCAGGAACGGAGCGCGAACCAAGCGGTGGCCAGCTTGCTTGCAATCGTGCAGGTCAAAGCAGATGTGTGGCGCGATGGAAGCCAGGCTTCTGTGCCGGTTGAGGAGGTCGTGCCGGGCGATGTCGTCCTGCTCAGAGCGGGCGATACAGTCCCAGGCGATTGTCTTCTGCTTGAATCCAAAGACCTGTTCGTGGACGAGGCGACGCTCACGGGCGAGACCTATCCGGTGGAGAAAGTGTGCGGAGTCCTGCCGGCCGATGTTCCCCTGGGTCGACGGACGAATAGTCTCTTTCTCGGAACTCATGTCATCAGCGGAAACAGTACGGCGGTTGTGGCGCACATCGGGTCGGACACGGAATTCGGGAAGGTCTCGGGCCGGTTACAACTCAGGCCGCCCGAGACGGAGTTTGAGCGAGGCATCAGGCAGTTCGGTTATCTGCTCTTGGAAGTGACCGTCGTGTTGGTCGTCGCCATCTTTGCGGTCAACGTGTATCTGGCCAGGCCCGTGCTCGAAGCCTTCCTCTTCTCCCTCGCCCTGGCGGTCGGCCTCACCCCGCAGCTGCTGCCGGCCATCATCAGCATCAATTTGGCCCATGGGGCCAAGCGCATGGCCCAGCAGAAAGTCATCGTGAAGCGATTGGCCTCGATCGAAAACTTCGGGAGCATGACCGTCTTCTGTTCTGACAAGACCGGGACATTGACTGAAGGGCTCGTCCGGTTGAAGGCCGCGTGCGATATCACGGGGAATCCCAGCGAACGGGTGCTCTTGCACGGCGCGCTCAATGCAAGCTTCGAAACCGGGTTTCATAACCCGATCGACGAAGCCATCCGTACCACTCGCTCGTTCGATCTCTCACTCTATCGGAAATTGGATGAAGAACCCTATGATTTCGTCCGCAAACGGTTGTCCGTATTAGTCGCGACGCCGACCGCCCACCTCATAGTCACCAAGGGAGCCCTGGCG
>DATIQH010000180.1:0-5013 GCA_035471155.1 Nitrospiraceae bacterium
AGGGCTTAGGTTATCGGTCAAAATGTAAACACTCCAAACCTGTGGGACACGATCATGCCATGTCATCTAGATCGTATAGACATATGAGTGGGGAAGGCCGTGAGGCAACGGTTCTTAGGCTGGCCCAGTCCGCGGTCATGACGTCCTCCCGAAAAACTGGGCCAGCCAAAACTGGAAAAGTCTGCTAGCTTGCAGCCCTCCAAAGGAAGGAGGAGGGCATGAAGAAGAGCAAGTTTTCGGAGGAACAGATTGCCACCGCGCTGCGACAGGTCGATGCGGGCGCGCCCATTCCCGAGATCACACGGGCCCTCGGGGTCAGCGAGGCGACCGACTACGTCTGGCGCAAGAGGTACGGTCAGATGGCGATCGCGGAGATTCGCCGGCTCCGGCAGCTCGAGGACGAGAATCGAAAACTCAAGCAGCTCGTGGCTGACCTCACGCTCGACAAGGTCATTCTGCAAGAGGTGCTGGCAAAAAAGGCCTGAAGCCCACCCGCAAGCGCGCGCTCGTGCAGGCCTTGACCGGCCAATTCCTGATTGGCGTGCGGCGGGCGTGTGGGCTGCTGAGATTGAATCGGGCCTCGTGGTATTACCGCCATCATGGGCGGGATGATACCGCGCTTCGCCTGCGGTTGCGGGAGTTGGCTCAGGCCCGCCCGCGCTTTGGCTATCTCCGGCTGCACGTCATGCTGCGACGGGAGGGGTGGGTGGTGAATCGAAAGCGTGTGCATCGCATCTATCGAGAAGAAGGGCTCATGGTGCGGATCACGCGCCGCCGAAAACGGGCCAGCCATCTCCGGGTGGCGCCGCCTCAGCCGAGCCAGCTCAATGGGCGGTGGAGTATGGACTTTGTGGCGGACACGTTGCTGGATGGGCGGCGGTTTCGAGCCCTCACGGTCGTGGATAACTATAGTCGGCATAGTCAAATAATCGAGCCGGATTTCACACTGACCGGCACGAAGGTGGTCGCGGCCCTGGAACGGGTGGCGAAGCGGAGTGGGTATCCCAAGATGATTACGGTGGACAATGGGAGCGAATTTACCTCGAAGGCGCTGGACGCCTGGGCATACGCACATGGGGTCAAGCTCGATTTCATCCGGCCCGGAAAGCCCGTGGAGAATGCGGTGATTGAAAGTTTCAATGGACGGTTTCGAGACGAATGTTTGAACGCGCAGGTGTTCGTGTCTCTACACGATGCACGACAGAAGATTGAAGCGTGGCGAATCGATTACAATGAGCACCGGCCGCATGGCTCGCTCGGGGATTTAACCCCCCGTGAGTTTGCCGAGCAAGCGGTCCAAACCGGGCTGCAGGAAGCACCAAATTTCCAGCACGCCGTGGTCTAGTTTTCAGGGAAGGGTCAGTCACTTGCCGTGGACGATGGCAACGGAATTGTAGCGGGCTTCAAGGATGCTAAGCGCGACAGCGCCCTCAAGGCATGGAATTAAGAAGACGGCACCAAGGCAATGTAGCGTATTACGTGCGCGACGCACCTCAAATCATTCATGCTGCCCGCGCTGCGTCGCCAATTGCTAAAAGAAAAGCGCAGGTCAGAAGCAGGGAGGCCAGAAGGAAAATCTTATCCCCTTGCTTCCTGCTTCTCGCCTGGCTTCTATGCGAATTTTCAACGAATGGTCATGAAATAATGGGGCTAGAGCTTTTTAAAGAAAGAATCGTAGACGCCGTAAGCGAGAATCAGCCCGATCAATATGTAATAGATGCTGGAGATTCCGCTATAATCGGGCGGTCCCTCACCTTTGGGTTCATTGGCTAGAACGTAGGACGCACCAGCCATCAGGACTGTACCTGACGCCGTGGCAATTGCGACACAAATCCTCTTCATGACTCAATCCTCCCTCCCTTGAATCAGATGGATAAAACAAGGGCCGTATCATACTGAAGTTTCCAGACCGGACGCAATAGTGTTCAAGTTACGCTTGGAGCTTGAGAGGGGGAACCGCGCGAGATCAGGCTAAGAGTTGGCAGGGGGCTTGGCTAGCGTTTTCAATGAGGTTGAGACTTCCCTGAAAGATTGAGCGAGCTTGTCGAGTTGTGACCCCTTTGACATCACCTCGCCGGCGACAGACTTGAGTTGGTTCCCATAGTTCCCAACCTCGGACGCAACCTCGGAAACTTTGCCAAGTATCTCTTTGCAGGCCTTCAGTTCTTGCTGTAGCTGTTGAGAACCGGCTTGAGAGGCTTTGATCTCCTCCAGTGAGGCTTGCAACTGTTGCGTCAATCGACCGACATAGGCTTCCCGGTCTCGCATGTCGGATTCCAGGTTAGCCCGTATTTCTTCGCTCTCGCGACGACGCTCATCAAGATTGCGAACGTGCTGAATCCAGAGGGCAAGATCCCCGCCGAGCTTAGGCGAGTCGGGTAGCGGGTGGCCACGCTCCAATGCTTTTAATGCAGGTTGCAGCCATTCGATAAATGCCATCACTTCGCCCAGCTTCAGGTCAGTGGACGAAGCAGGATTTGGCGCAGGGGTGCTGTCTCGATTCGGAGAGGCCTGGGTCGACTGTTGGGCTGGGGACGGTTTCGTCTTTCTCTGTTGGCCATTTCTTGGCTGTGCCCAGCGATGATATTCCAACAAGACCGCAATGCAATGACGGCACATCGGTTCTTCCGGCAGCGCGCAACTGCACTTTGATACGAGATGCCCCTCCTTGAGCCGGATGGTCTGTTCGTAGAGACCGGAGTTTCCGATGACGGCGGACGAGATTTGGGCATCATCGGCTTCAACGATACGAACGCGATTTTCGGAGAGGTACTGATTCCCGATGTGAAAAGCGTTACGGTCGACCACGGCCTGGATCATCGGAGGATCCAGGAGGCTAAGCCGCTCGGCGGAACAGGGGATTTTGTTTCGCATGCGCTGTTTTCCCAACCGCTAACAATTCCACCTGGTGTTGTGGCGTAGTCTGAAACAGACTGGGTAAACTGTCAAGGGTTCACCGGTTTTTAGGAGACAGTTGCATTATTGACGGGTGCATCCAGCGACGCCAAGTCGCGCATACTCTTCGATGCACGGTGTCAATGTGGACAGACTGTGGCAACGAGCCGGTTTCTCTCTCTCAACATCGTCGGGGCGGCCCCTTTGCGCTGACCGGTGTCAGCCACAGATAGTCCGCAACCTTCTCGTGCACCATATTTTGTAATTCCTCAATACGTCCAACCTCGAAGGACGTCATATAGACGCTGACCTGGCGGACTTGATTGGCCAGGCGTCGCGTGACTCGCTTGGGAACCGGGAGGTTATACTGAATGTGTCCGGCCCCTGTATAGCTTACCAGTGGCCCATCCATCGTATCGTTCCTCGATCGAATCTGGTTGAGGCGACGGACTAGTATCTTGGCCATCCCTTCGTCGCGGAACATGGAGGCGTCGAGCATCATCTGATAGAGACTGTCGTCCCCCTTGCCATGACAAGCCTGGAGTTGTCCGAGAATACGAGCCCGGTAGATCGGATCATCGACAAGGACTTCATCTTTCATGCCCCATTGCGCCATCATTGGGTCAGACTCCGCTTGAGCCAAACCGCTCTTCGCGACCATCCGCACCAATGGTTTCGGAGGATTCATGGCATCCACAGTCCAATGGTGCTCTTTTGCCAGGTGAACCAGCGGTTCGTAATCCTCGAACGGGCCGCCCCAGTTCTGTCGCCACCGGACAGCCTCGATGAATTCCTGGCGGCTCATGTCTAGTCCTGAAATATACTGATCCAATGCCGTTTGGCCGTCCCAGCCGAACATTTCCATGGCCAAAGCCGGCGTCCGTCCCCCTGTCTTCAACCTCCGCAGCACCGTCAATGCGGCATCGATATGAAACCGATTGTGATGTTCTTCTCCCAGGTAAATGATGTCCTGCTGAAGCAACAGCGCTGTCCACTCGTCGAGAGAGACTGGGAGGCCTGTCGCCGTATCAATGACCTGCCATTCCTTGAATAGTGCATGATGCCCGTTCTGTGAAGAGGCCGAAGACCCGGTCCCCCCTCCACCCATGCAGGCGACAGTGAGCCACAATGCTCCGAGAACCAATATCGCTTTGAATATGCCGAAGATTGTTCGTGTCGCGAACCGCATCGGTGTGTTGCACATAGCTCTACCTTACACAGGTCTCTCAATATCGGCAATACAGCAACCTTGACGCTCATGGATCAGGCCGTTATGCTGCCTGATACTCATCAACGGACATCGATAGATCTGCGATCACCTCCATATCGATCGACTTATGAATTCTACCGCACAGGTTCTTGCAGACTTTCGCTCACAGGTCACCCAGCTCTTGCAGGAACGTGACAAAGAGTGGGAGGCCTCACGAAAACTTGTTGAGGCGGGGCAGCTGACTGCGACATTGAAACGATTGATCGAAGAAGCCCGTCGTATCGACCTCCCGGTGATTACCCGTGATGCAATCACCCTGGCGTTGGGCAATGCAGAGGCTTCACGAATTCAGGACCTCCCAGGCCCTCGGCTTAAAGAACTGACAGGGCTGCCTCCTACCAAAGCTGTGCGGGCCCTTTGTGTGTGGTTCGGCGTCATTGAGGGCCCGTCGGCACAGTGGCCAGTGACCTCCTTGCGGAGCGAAGAGATTGAGGCGTTCGTCCTCTGCCACCCCAATCCCTTTGACCTTCTGCTCACGTCAGACGTGGCCTCGCTGTTGGATCTGGGAGCCGGAGATCTCTCGTTTGCCACAGAACTTGTCGAGGTATATGTCGCTCCCCTTCAGCAACGACAGCGGGAGTTGATTCTTCATGCGCTTGATCGGCTTCAACCAGGATCCAAACTGGGAGGCCTGCTCCATCCGGAACGGGAAAGACTCAACGGTTTGCGATCTCGATCCGGGCTCTCGTTTCAATTCTACGGAAATCAGGACATGTTCGACCTGGGCAGCCTCGATCAGGCCGGAAAACTTGCCTCCCGCTATACGGTCGCGACCTGCTGGGCTCCCGCGACACCGACATTTGCCTACGAGCCGACCAGACTGTCCGATCAGATTACCACTCTAGATC
>DATIQH010000181.1:0-4754 GCA_035471155.1 Nitrospiraceae bacterium
GACGATGGCGCTCTCAGCTGTCCCGAACCGCCGCACGGCTTCGTCCACAGCGAGCGTATTGAGCAGGTAGTTGCCCGTCGTATTCACGACGTTCAACAGTACGATGAGAGCCGCGATCCAGAACAGATAGCGATCCTTCAATACAAGCTCGAACCCGCCCTGACCGCCAAGTGTTGCCACGCTGGCCGCGACGCCCTCCGGATCGGCACGTCGGGTCTCGCGCGTGTTGACGATGAGCGTTATCGTCTATGTGCCGATTCTCTGGGTGGCTCAGAGTGCAATCACTGAAACCGCAATCTCTGCCGCTCATTCGATGTTTGAAACGAACCTCCTCAAGGGGATTCCCGTAGCGGAGCGGATCAGTATTGACTTGACGCTCTGGGTTACTGTCGCCACAGGGTCGTTGTTGTTGTTGTTCGTCATCGGTTTCTCGATTGTGGGACGGATGATCCGAGGCACGGTGGAGTCGGCCGGGCATGCGCCGGAAAATTATCAGGGGTTGGTGACTCGCTGGGATCTGTCGCGAGTGCCGGTGGATCAGGGATGGATGCTGACGGCATTATCCGGGGCGGCCGTGGCGTTGTCGATCCTGTTCTGGTTTTCTCTCCCGGTATTCACGCCGCATCCGCATGATTGTTGCCGGAAGCAAGAAGTACAGGCCGAACCCGCAATCAAACCTCTCGAGACACTGAATAAAAACGAAAAAATGATCGCCCATCTTGCAGCGCAGGTCGAATTGCTGGTAGAACAGCGGGCGAAAACCGAACCGGACAAGACGCAGAGCAAGGGAAAAACCAAGGCGACTACAGAAGCAGCAGTAAAAGTACCGGAAGTGCAAGAAGCAGCAGAGCCAGCTCCGGCTGCCGGCACGAACGAGTAACATGGGAGATGATGAGGTGAGGGCAATGCAACATCAGGGTGGATGGATTCAGAGACTTCTCCGTCACGGCAGCGGGCACGGAGGGATGCTCTTGGGACTGGTCGTAGCAGCGGGCCTCCTCAGCCTTCCCGCGCTGGTTTTTGGGGCAGATGTCGCGCCGCCGGCGCCGACTGAATATCGTGATGTTCCCTACGTCGGCAGCCGCAATGTCATCTGGGTTGTGGCACAGCTCCATTTATTGCTCGCGGGATTTGTGCTGGGTGTGCCGATGTTTGCCTGGGTCTGCGAAGTCGTGGCCTGGAGGGGTGGCGAAAAGCGCTACGACAAACTTGCCAAGGAGTTCACCAAGCTCCTGACATCCGCGTATTCCACCACCGCGCTCTTCGGCGGCATCTTATTGTTCCTGCTGATCGCGTTTTATCCCAAGCTGATGAACTATCTGACCGATATTTTCTTCCCGTCGTTTATTATCTATTGCATCCTTTTCCTGGTCGAGACCGCGACGCTGTATCTCTACTGGTATGGCTGGGACGCCATGCAGTACGGCGGCAAGAAGACCTTTCATATTTTTCTCGGTCTCCTGCTCAACTTCTTTGCGTTTTTTATCATGATCATACCGAACTCCTGGGCCACGTTCCAGGCCAGTCCCGTCGTGATTGCGGAGGGGACGGATATGGCGCGGGCCTGGGCCGCGACATGGAATCCAACCTGGTGGCCGGTGAATATTCACCGGATCATCGCCAACGTGGTGCTGGGCGGTTATATCTGCGGCGCCTATGCCGGGATTCGCTATCTGTCCGCCAAAACCCCGGAAGAGAAGGATCACTACGACTGGATGGGCTATGTCGGGAATTTCATCGGTGTCTTCGGTTTGTTGTCGCTCCCATTTGCCGGTTACTGGCTCATGCGTGAAATCTACCAATATAACCAGCAGATGGGCATCACGCTGATGGGAGGATTCCTGTCGTGGCTGTTCATTTTGCAAGCTATGCTCATCGGGGTGCTCTTTCTCGGATCGAACTATTATTTTTGGCTGGGGATTACCTATCGCATTCCCGGGTCTGCGTTGAAGTATCGGAAGCCGATGTTGGCAATGTTGGTGGCACTCCTGCTATGCCTGGCTGTCTGGATGACTCCCCATTCGCTTGTGGCGAGTTTGGAAGAGGCGGCAAAGATGGGCGGAACCCACCATCCGCTGCTGGGGGTTCTTGGCGTTATGTCGGCGAAAATGACCGTATCCAATTTGATGATTCTCGTCACGTTCATGAGTTTCATCATGTATTGGCGGGCCGGTAAGCAGGATACGGCCGGCTGGGCGAGGATCGGCAAAGCGATCATGGGGGCCGTGCTGGTCCTCGCCAGTATAGGAGTGATCGTCCTTGGCGTGTGGGGGTATTTCGTTCCCGCAATCATTCGCATCAATTATTTCTCAACGTCGCAGGTATTGATCGTGATCGGTGTCATGTTGACCATCACGCCGCTGACCGCCTTACTGCTCAAGAGTGCCAAGACTACGACAGAGATGGTTTGGGGCAAGATGCCGCCGCGCGCCGGGTACTCTCTTGTTCTGAATGCGATCATGGTCATCCTCCTGATGACGCTGATGGGGTACGCACGGTCGTCCTCTCGTGTCCACTGGCATGTCTATGGCGTGCTCCGCGATACGTCGCAATACGCATTTTCACCGGCACTCGGCTATGCGTCCGGGATCATGTCCTTGTGCACATTCTTTTTCTGTATGATTGTCGCGTTCATTTTCTGGGTGGCCACGATGGGCGATAAGGCGAAAGCGCCAAGTGCAGTGGCCAAGGAAGCGTTACCGCATGGTATGCCAGCGATGGCAGGCGCATCGAGTGCGCTCGATAAGCCTGGAGAGCGCAAGTTCTGAATTTTGAGTTATGAGTTTTGAGTTGGACTCAGAGCTCAGCACTTCTAACTACCCGAAGGGGGAATATGAGTGAAGTAGCTAGATTGCAATTGATTTGTCTCTCGGTGGTAGGGAGCGGGATACTCATCCTCCTCTTTATTAAGTCCGTGTTCCCTCGGGTCATCGGATTCGTCGCGATTGTGCTCGGCGTTTTCATGCTCACGTCGTTGTCGATTCCGCAAATGGCGTCGTTACCGCCGGTTGAGGAGAAGTTCGATATCGCCACGGTTAAAACGCCGACCGATCTGGCGGCCATTGGGCAGAAGATTTTCTTCAGTAAGGGCCAATGCGCGCTGTGCCACACGATCGGCCCCAGCGAATCGGCCCGCTGCCCGGACTTGAAGGGGATCGGGGCTAAGCTGACCCGTGAGTTTCTCTATGAAAGTCTGACGCAGCCGCAGGCCTACATCTATCAGGACTATCGCCATCAAGGCCTACCGAAGATGTATCCTGCCGAGATGCCCGCCATCAATAAGAACCCAATCGGGCTGTCCAAGAACGAGATTCTCTCGGTCATCGCATTCCTGCAGCAGATGAGCGGCGAACCGATTTCTATCAATCCATCTGAACTGGAGGTGCCGGGACAAGCGCCTGCCGCTCCAGTGAAGGCAGCTCAGTTCAGTCCAGCAGTGGCCGTGGCGCAAGCGCACTGAGGAGGAACCTATGGGGCCGTTGATCAAACTGATCTCGTTGAATGTCATTACCTATTTGATTCTAAAATTTGTGGTGCCCAATATCCCCGGCTCGGCGCCGCTCCCGGCGAGTTTGGTGTTTCTGTACCTATTGCTGACGACGTCGGGGTTTCTTATTCTTGCCACAGTGAGCGCGGAATCTAAAGAGGAGTTTTGGGGTCCGCTTCAGCGGTTCCTGACCGGAGAGGGTATCGGCGGACTGCAAGCATTACGTTACCTCGTCTTGATTCTGTTTCCTTTGCTGGTTGGTTGGCAAACCTATAATAGTACAGCGGTCAGCAATGTGCCGCCTGGCGAAAACAGGACGATTCATCCTGCTCCGCCAGGTGAATATGCCGGCTTGTCGAATCCAGTTCCAAAGACACCTGAAACGATCCAGCAGGGGAAGGGATTCTATGCGGCATTCTGTTCCCCCTGCCACGGTGGAAACTTCGACGGCAAGGGTTCTGCAGCGAGGGGATTCAATCCTCCCCCGGCTAACTTTGCCGATCCCACGACGATCGCGATGCTCCAGGAAAGTTATCTCTTCTGGCGGATTAAGAAGGGCGGCGTCGGCCTTCCGATCGAAGGGATGCCTTGGAAATCCGCGATGCCTCGCTGGGAGCTTGAACTTCCCGACGAATGGATCTGGAAAATCATCATGGGTGAGTATGATGGCGCGCATCAATCGCCAAGAACCTGGGAGTAGGGGGCAGAGGAAGGGGATGGAGCCTGTTGATCTCCTGTGCTCGCGCAACGCGCGGCCTCCGAAGGCCCTCGTTGGACGCGCGCAGTGGGAGATCAAACAGCCCCCATCCCTAGTGAGAGATATCGAGGAAGGCAGGTAGCCTCACCCTCTGGTGAAGTGAGGAGAGAGAGGACGGAACTTATGATACGCGGACTCAGTCGAATCGTTCCGAATGTTGTCGGCGGTGCGTGCCTTGCCATAGGGTTTCTGATTGTGCAACCCGCCGCAGCCGAGGAAAAGGTCAAGGACGCTGCTTCCACCGGCGAACCAAGTGTGGCAAGCTCGGCGGTCAGTGCTCCACTGGTGAAGGGTGCCTTGCCGGCAGACGACCCGAATGCGGCGGTGTGGAGCAGCGCGCCTGCGGCGACGTTTCCCATGTCGCCTCAAGTCCATTGGCCGACCCGTAATCTGGAAGCGACGGTCAAAGATATGATCGTCCGTGGCTTGCACGATGGAACCAACGTAGCGATTCTCTTGGAGTACGTCGATCCGACGGAAGATCCGGACGATGCAGCTGCGATTCAGTTC
>DATIQH010000182.1:0-2644 GCA_035471155.1 Nitrospiraceae bacterium
CGGTGGCTGCAGTCTCGCAAGCGCTCAGGGTAATAAGTGCCAACGGTTCTTCTCGAAAACGCAGCATGCCCACGAACTCTTCCAGCCGGTCCATCGTCATTTTCCCATCATAGGCCAGCAAAAACGTCTCGTTGCTGTCGCTCTGGAATTGCCCATGCGATGCGATATGCATGATCGAATAAGGATGCGCTTTCAGTTCCTCCTCCACTCGAGCCAGCATAAATTGTTTATTGAGAAGGACAGTGCCGCCATACAGGCCTTGAATGGTCTCCAGCTCACGCGAGACATGGGGCAGCGCCGGAAAATCCTGCACGGCCTCGGTGATGCCCACGGAGAGAAGTTTGATGCCTTTGCGATCCAGAGGCCTAGGATCCGTGAGCGTGACGCCGGGTGTTGTCGCCACCGCATATTTCTTGATGAGAAATTGCGTGCCGTCATGCAGCGCGGCCAATGGAATCGTCCGAAGCGCACCGTCAGGCACAATGACCAGCGTGTCGATCCCGGCATCAACCCATAGCGGCTCAATCGGCTGAATCAACCACCCGTATAACGTCTTCGCATGGGAAAGATATTGCCGAGTACTGCGTTTCTCCAGTAAGACTCGAAATGCGCGGATTTCCTCCGTCAAAGCGTCAATGCCGACCGGAACGGTCTTTCTCACCATGCCCGAAGGCAGGCTCACCAGGATTTCCAACCGATCTTGCAACATGATGGGATAGATCACGACCGCGGACTTTGAAACCATCTCCAGACCCGTGGCGTGGGAGCGCGCGGCTTGTACGCATTCGTCCTGAAAGTAGTCTTGCAACTCCGCCACTTTGAACAGTTCAACTGTGTCGCGGGCTTCGCGTAATATCGCCTCACGATGCTGCGAGTCGACATCCCGTTCAGAATCCCGAAGCAGAAGATCGGCCAACTCAAAGTACACGGCTCCAACAGCCTCACGAAAAGAAGCGCCCGCCTGTTCTTCAGCGGTCATCGCGGAGACTTCCGGACGGATAGACTGGACCGCGACGATCGCTTGCCGATACGCGCCGATCGCCTCCTTCTGACGTCCAAGCGCTTTCAGCAGACGGCCCGCTTGCCATTGCCATCGATAGAGCGCTTCGGGCGCGGCCGCTTGCCGGCCCATCAAAATCGCGTGTTGCGTCACACCAAGCGCTTCAGTATACCGACGCTCCTCCTCATAGAGCTTCCCCAGATACCCCCATGCAAAGGAAGAGCCTCGAAGGTCGCCAAGTTGATCAGCAATTCTAGCTGCGTCATGAAGCGCCTGAAACGCTGCAAGCGTGAGGTCTGTATTCAGTTCAACGAGGAAGGCGCGCAGCTTGGCATACGTCAGCCCGACCGTGATGAATGCGCTGATCTGTTCGTGCGAGGGCTCAAGTCCGCGTAAGATGCCGGCGGCCTGGTCGAGCCGCTGCTTACTTTCGCGATACTGTTTGGAGGACAACAACATGCGGGCGGCGTTGACCTGACTCGTGGCCGCCAGAAGCTTCACCGGAACTTCTTGAGCCGTTTGGAAACTTTCGGTGTAGGAAACCAGCGCGTCGGCAAACTTTCCCTGCGAAGCGGCCACGTTCCCTAGATCGTTTAAAATGGCGGCAGTCAACGCAGGCTGGGAAAGCGTCTTGACGCGCCGGAGGGCCTCTTGCAGAGACAATTCAGCATCCGCGTACTGGCCACCCGCCTGATACAGACTGCCGGTCCTCCAAAGAGTCCGTATCGGCAGAAGAGGATCGTCACGGTCCGAGATGAGAGTCTTGGCTTGATCAAGCCGAATCGCCGCCGTCCGGTAGCGGCCGAGCGACTGATAGGCCTCGGACAGACGAATCAACACGTCGATCTGCTCCGCATGCGCGGCGGATCGCTCGTAGACCGCCACCGCTTGTGTCCAGCGCTCGACCGCCTGATCGAAATCGCCATGCTGATACGCCTGGCTGCCATCCCGCATCAGCTGATCGACCGACGGCGTCTCCTGCGCATGAATGTCAGCACCAAGACCCAGACAGAGACATAGGGAAAGACTCGCGAGAATAGTGCCTTTCATGACGGTTCTCCTTGCCACAATCCGCGGGGCGTGAAGCATCGTTCGTCTCCGGATTCGGACGTTTCAATCCTCACGAGTGTCGCGTGCCGCAATAGTTTTCCCACAGGATGCACAAAAAGGCCACCGTTCTCACCCGCCCAGCCCCGGCGCGCCAAGACGCGTCGTTCCGCGAGCAAGGCCGCAGCGAACTATCTCTTTATAAGGGGTGGCTGGGATGATCCCAACTGCGCGCGTCCAACGAGGGCCTTCTGAGGCCGCGCGTTGCGCGAGCACGGGGATCGTCCCAGCCGCCCCGCCCCCTTTTTCAGCATCCTGTTAAAAGGCCTCGACCACCAACTGCAGATGCACCCCATAATCCTGCAAGTTAGTGTGTTGAGCCTGGGGAGTACGATTCAGACGCTCCCCCCAGTACACTTCAAATCGGCTCCCGCGCCAAAAATGCCAGATCGTTCCAACTCCCACGCTTGCCAACCACATCGGAGAAGGGGTGACCTCAACAAGACTGGCTACATCGCTGTTCCAAGCCCTGCCATAATCAAAAAATGGTACCAGATACAGAAGTTCTTCCCCGATCGCCGATGTGTACACGGGAAT
>DATIQH010000183.1:0-8521 GCA_035471155.1 Nitrospiraceae bacterium
GAGGCGCTGGCGCCTATCATAGGCATGATGAATGGGATTCGGCTGTCTCTCACGCTGTGGAGTCTCATCGTCATCATCATCTATTGGATGTATGGAAGCCGCTGAGATACGAGGTTCAAACCTGTCTCGCTGGCAGCCGGTCGCATTTCCCGAAACCCATGGCGGGAGACGCATGGATCGTGGCCATCCGAGGCGTGCTCGTGAGCCTGTATGATTGAAAGAAGCAGGAGGCAACATGGCCGAGTTTGTCATGCGGAAGCATCAACGGCTCAAGAGATTGGTGCCGGTACGGTACCGTGGGGACGGAATCGTCGGTGAAGGAATCATTCAGGATCTTTCACTGAGCGGGAGCTACCTGACCGGGAATGCGCCGGTCTCTGTCGGGATCGCACTCGCCCTGGAACTGTTGGTGCCGGGACACTCGGAGTCGTTGCTGATCGATCGCGTGACCGTGAAATGGGTCAAGGGGTCCGAGTTCGGAGTGAATTTCGATACGCTTCAGCTGAAGGTAGTCGAGCGAATCACCACACTCATTGCTACGTTGGTCCAGACACAACACGACTCCGTGCATGAGCGAGAAGAGACGTGGGCTGGTATACGTTCCGGAGCGCAGTAGGCGTTACCAGCGTCGGCCTATAGCAAGGAACGCAGAGACGTCTGCGCAGGGGAGTGGTCTGGCAAACAAATAGCCTTGCCCATATTCGCATCCAAGCAAGCGAAGCATCGTCAGCTGTTCAGCCGTTTCCACTCCTTCGGCGATCACCTGCCGCCCCAGCTGATGGGCGAGGACGATAATGGTCTTCACGATGGCGAGCGCATCGTCGTCGGCTCCCAGCCGCCGCACGAACGATTGATCGATTTTCAGGAACGGAATGGGCAACTGCTGCAGATAGCTTAAGGATGAATAGCCTGTGCCAAAATCGTCCAAGCAGGTTTGAATCTGCCGCGATTCGAGCTGGGTGAGCATCTCGGTGACTGCTTCAGGGTTCTGCATCATGTCCGATTCCGTGATTTCGATCTTGAGACTCGACGGATCCACGCCGGTGGCCCGCAACACCTCGTTGACGAGGGCCGCCAGATCGGCGTCCGCGACATGGCGGAGTGAGAAATTGACGCTCACGGTCAGCGGACGAAGCTGCGGGAATTCGGCATGCCAGACTGTCAGCTGTCGGCAGGACTCTCGAAGGCTCCACTCCCCGATGGACATCATCAATCCCAATTCCGTGGCACTCTCCAGAAACGCATCAGGCCTGAGGAGTCCATTCTCGGGATGCTCCCAGCGAAGTAATGCTTCGAACCCACCGACATGACCTGACTTCAAGGCCACAATCGGCTGATACTCCAGCCGGAACTCCCGCCGCTCCAGCGCCTGCCGGAGATCGGATTCCAGCTTCAACCGGACCATGGCTTGCTCATGCATCGCCGTATCGAAAATCTTAAACCCTGACCGGCCCAGGGCTTTGACCTGATGCATGGCGGTCGTCGCATCGCGCAGGATCTGCTCACCGCGTTCATACTCCGCGTTGCAGTAGGCAATACCCATGCTGGCTGTGAGCAGCACCTGCCGACCCTCCACGGTCCACGGCCTCGCGAATTCCAACTGGAGACGCTCAGCCACACGCGTGGCATTGTCGACGGCTTTCATGGCATCCAGTAGGAGCACAAATTCGTCCCCTTCCATCCGGGCCACCGTGTCAACCGAGCGCACACGACGCAGAATTCGTTGACTGACTTCAATCAGCAAGCGATTGGCCGCGGAGGGTCCCAAGCTATCGTGCACCACACGGAAGCCATCCAGATTGAGAGAGAGTAGCGCGAACACATGGCTGGATTGACGCCGACTCTGCTGATGGACCCGATCCAGGCGATCCAGAAACAGTGCACGATTCGGCAGGCCGGTGAGCGCGTCGTGAAACGTTTCTAGAAACAGTCGCTGCTCAACCTGGTGCTTTTCCTGCATCAATCGTTTGCGATCCAGTGCCTGTGACACGGCATGGCCAAGGCGTGTCAGGCGATCTTTCATCAGATAGTCGGTAGCCCCCGCCTTCATGCATGCCACCGCCATCTCCTCACCGATGCAGCCCGACACGACAATGAAGGGAATATCAAGCCCCCGTTCGTGCATGAGTCGGAGCGCATCGAGCGCCGTAAATTGCGGCATGGAGAAATCCGAGAGAATGCAATCTGGCGGCTGGTCGAGTTCGCGAAGGTACGTGGCTTGGGAATCGGCGCGGCGAGACGTGAGCGAGAACTCAGCCTCCTGGAGCGCGGTGAGCATCAACTCGGCATCATGCAGCGAGTCTTCGAGGAGGAGGAGGTTGAGGTTCGTTGGCATCGTCGTCCACGGCTAACACAAGGCCGTGCCTTCCGCCCGTGACAATGCGCGAAGGCCGACCTCACTCCTGATCTGCGCTCAGTATAGGGGGGGGACCTGCCAGCAACCAACGAAATGTTAAGAACCGCACATCAAGGCAAGAGAGAGCAGAGGGTGTGACGTGGGAGGCACCCACAGGAGTCCTCGCGCCCTCGTTCGCATCCCTCCTCTAATGCGCCGCCTTGCGAGATTCCCATGCCCTTCTCGATTCGTTCCTGCCGCCGTGTGCTTGTGCAATGCCGAAGAGTCCGCAATCGTCAAATTGAGTCGCACGGTGATTGATCATCTGTGGGCTGCCCAAATTCTAACTGGAGACCGTAGACCGCTGCTTAGAGGCTAGGAATCCGGGCAAGCAGTACTTCGAAAGCAGGGCGGCCGAACATGAATCTGGGGAGCCCTGCCACTAAGGATCCACCATCAGATTGCGTTCTACCGAGGGACATACCAGCAGGGAAACACCGAATCGCCTTCACCCAGGTACTCATGAGCATTTCGCGACGAACCGACATGAATAATGCAGGCTATTTCACGCGACGGTTACTCACGACACGTTGCTCATCATGCCGCCAGCTGTCTGAGGGCGGGCTTGAGACGCTTGCGTACTTGTCGATGCAAGCAGTCTTCCACGGCATCAATCAGCACATTCAGCCGCGTATGCTGGAACCCCACCCGTTTCAGACAGGGATCGCTCAGCATACCAATGAGAAGGCTCATCGCCGTGACAGAGAGCCCCACAATGAGCGTGGCCCCCATGACTTGCCAGAACGATGGGGCCGGCGGAAACACTGAATAAAAAGCCGATCCAAGACTTGATCCGAATATAAACGTTGAGGCCGCCTCCTCCTTGGCCCTATTTCTGGCGATCACACTGCCAATTCCTGAAATGCCGAGAGAGTGATCCCCAAAGAACAGCCATCCAGCTGCTAGCGTCAGTACCGTCGCCGCTGTATCTAGCACCACGAGGCGGCCGGAAGAATGCTCGGCAACGAGACAGGGGATGTCGGTCAATTCCCTCAGCGCATCATCAGAAAGTGCGCCTGAAGCGAGCAAGGGGCCCACCTGTTTGTGGCGCTTCATGCGTTCAAGCAGCCCGTTCGGGGAGGCCAGCCTGCCATCCATCGTGCAAGGCCAATCCAGCAACTCGATAGCAATCAGCTGTTCAATTTCTCTTTGATACCGTGTTTTGAGACCTGTGGGCACAAGAGGCATCAGGTCGGCACCAGAGCGCCAGCCCAATTTCGTCGGCACCTCGATGAGCTTTTTCACAAAGAGAGACGGGATCGCCCACAGGGCATTGATTGGGTGGCACAGCAGGTCGCTGACAAGCGACTGCTTCTGAAGCGCGATGGTTTCCTGAAACGAAAAATGTCGTTCCACAAAGTCGCCCACGCGGCTCCGACACTCAGCGATGTATTGCTCGATGCACTCCTCGAGAGCCAGAATCGCTGCGGCTGTCTGCTGGTCATTCATGGGTATACCCTCTCGGCAATGCCTCACTATACCGAGTTGTGCCTGTGGCTCAAGATAATCCTCGTTCGTTGCGTGTTCCTGCGGAATGGCACCCACGTCAATCACGAGCTCGCCAAAGACGGCTGGTGTTGGTGGTATCGGAAATACGCCCCTAGGAACACCGAACTAGCGCGGCTCGAGGAGCATGCACGAGAGGCGAGGATGGGCTTATGGGTGAGTCCGACTCATGTCCCGCCGTGGGAGTGGCGAAAGAGAACCTGCTAAGCCCGCCGACATAGGCGAAGGTGGAACGAGCAAATCGATCCGAACCCTCTTTGCGCATCTCCACGTCGAGTTCGGGGACGCGATGGCCGCTAACCCACTTGCCCGCGTAACATCCCCACCAGTCCTTGCACCGTCAACGGCGCATTCCCCTCAGAACGATTGTTGACCAACACATACGCCCGCCGGTTCTCTGCCACAGCCTTCCTTACTAGGTTCACAGTCTCCCGCCTCATCTCCGGCAGTTCTCCCACAATTTTCGTGTAAGGCTCAGCCCGTTTCTTGGCCGCCTCATACGAAATCTTCAATGGGGTGAGCAACCTCAGTACCGTGAAGGGGGCCGTAAAGGTTCCCATGAGCCTGTGCTGTTCTGCCAAGGGCGGCATGTATGACCAATGATTGTAGATGTGGCCGACGCCGTGAGTCTCCAGGACCTTGCGATAGTCAGAACCGAGCAGACCTGCATTGCGAATCTCCACGGCGTACTGGAAAGCCTTTGGTAGTTGTAGAGATACTGGCAATACTCACCGAGGCATTCCCTGGCAAAGGCACTCTTAGCATACTGCTTGAGGTAGACCTGACCTTGCCAGCCTTCGTAGGTCTAGGTGGAGGCGCCGAACCGGATCAACGGAGAGGGCGAGAGAGCCATCGTGGGAAATGGTGCCGTCTCTCCGGTGGCATCCTCAATGATGAGGAGAAACCAAATGGTGGTTTCTGCGTTCAATAATTTCCCCTAATACTAGGGCAATTCCTAGGTCCAACGCGGTGTATTTCTGTCAGCATGCAGGACACGCGTGCACCTCACTACATCGGGAGGTTCTACGCCATGCCGCTTATAGAAGCGGTAATTATTGAACTGCTGCAGAGCCATGGTTCCTGCTCCTTAGACGATGTTGTCGGGTACCGTCCCGATCTCGGTTGGGGGGAGGTGTTCAGCGCTATTGATCAGATGTCGAGGGAGAGACGGGTGGTGCTTCGCCAACTCGGTTACTCGACCTATCAAATCGCACTCCACTCGCAGTTTGTATAATCCAATTCACCCTCTAGCCAGAAGAGGGAACGCGATGACAATGAATGAAGCGGCGGCCTTACGCGTGAGGTGGAAAGGGCGAGCAGATCTCTCACCATGTGCCCATCGGGACCTGACATTGAACGGGCGGTACCTGAGATGGAAAGGGATTGACCTCAAGCGATCGTTGGAACGCTATACCTGTAATAGGTGCGGTAAACCGGTTGTCCGCACTCTCAAAATTCCCATTTCACACTGGTCCCCCTCCTACAACTAACCTCCCTGCGAGGCCCCCAATGTCCTTCTCCATTCGCCCACACGCTCGCGTCCCCGTCTGTTGTCCTGTCACCTACCAATGCGGCTTCTTTGAGGGCCATGGGACCGTCTGGAATCTCTCGTGTACGGGCTGGCGACTCTCTGGCGATCTACCCATGCGACCAGGGAAGCCCTCTCGCTGACCGTCTCGCTGACAAATGAGCAATGGATCAAAGTGCCTGAGGCTGTCGTGCGCTGGTCGAGAGGGCAGGAGTTTGCGGTAGAGAATATCTCAGTCGAGCGCCATACTAAGGCACGTCTTCATCATTACCTGAAACGATTGGTACGGGAACCAACGGTGATCGTCCTATGAGTAGCGATCAGTCCATGTCGCTCCGATTCAACATTGCCCTCGTCCTAGCGATCGTGTGCCTCACCAGTTCCGCTTGCGCCGACATTGAGCCTGCCGTGGACACGTCTGAGAATAATCGTGCCGAATACGAGGCAGCTGCGAAAGCACTCCGCAAGTCGGCCGAAGAAGGAGACGCATCCGCTCAATTCAGACTCGGCCAGCTGTACGACGAAGGCACGGGTGTACCCCAGGACCATAGGCGAGCGATGGAGTGGTTTGAAAAGGCCGCGAAACAGGGGCACGTAGGAGCCCAAGTCAATCTCGGCACATTGTATCTTCGGGGAGAGGGGGCTCCGCAAAGCGACCAGATGGCGTTGTTCTGGTTTAGTCAGGCGGCAGAGCGAGGACATGCTCTGGCTTTTGCGAAACTTGGGTGGATGTCCGCACAGGGGCGAGGAGTGCTCCAGGACTTTATCCAGGCCCATAAGTGGTACAACCTGGCGGCAGCGAATGGACATAAGAAGGCAGCTGAGTATCGTGATGCGCTCGCCGAACAGATGACCCCAGCCCAGATCGCCGAAGCGCAGCGGCTCGCACGGGAGTGGAAGCCGAAAGGCCCATGAGCGGGTCGGACTGCTGGATATGCGGATTCACGATCTGAGGCGAACAGCCGCCTCATGGTTGGCGATCAACGGTTCCAACCTGCCCGTCATTCAGGCGATGCTCAATCATCGATCGCTTAACTCGACACAAGTCTATGCGCGCTTGTCGGTGGCACCAGTACGCCTGGCCCTCGACGATCAGGCTGAGCGCATGCTGGGACCGGTGCCGGGACACGTTACGGCACCGCCGATCGCCGCACCCGTCGAGCGCGAGGAATGGCCGGGGTGAGTTACGAAATCGGAGAAGCGAAGATGATGGAGGATCAGCCGAAGAACCGCGTTATACACAGGAGAACCGCGGCAAACACGAGGCCAATCTGCGCCAGTGTGATGAAGAAGCTTCCTATTATGGCATTACTATGCGCTTGACGACTACGACAGAGGCTCATGATTGCTTGCCCAAACAGGCAGGAAGGGCCACTACTTCATCGGAATAACAGCATAGCCACGATACCGACCGTGACGAGAAGACTGAAGGCGCCAAATGTGTCGAAGACTGACTGCTTATCTTTCATGGTAGTACTCCCTTAAGGACATGGACGAACAATAGCGCGCTTAGGGTTGTTGAAAAACTGGGAGATCCCCTAGAGGAGTGGCGGGCTGAGCGATGATTGCCGCGATCTGCGAGATTGAATACCAAGGCGGTCGATCGAGCGTTGCAAGCCCAAGCGGATCGATTCTATGATCTGGTCGGGGAGAACGTGGAAGTGTTACCGGCGTTGACGCAGAACCTCACCGCAACCCAATAGGCGGAACGACAGCGTGACGCAGCTAGACCGGGGTCAATGTACTGGGACGCCACTACATCTTTGCGTGCGTAGACTAGATAACTGAAATCGTTCTACGCTTGTGCGGCAACGGTTGGGCTCGAGCCTGTCGTAACTCATCGGCCTGTTTCAATTTCGCGACACGTCGCTGGATCTGCTGACGCTGAGCGCCTACGAAACGGCGGTCGGAGACGATCGGGCTGCGCTGGGCCTCGCGGGAGTGGCGGTTAAGGCTGGCGCCCGCAGCGCGTTGGCGAGCCTTTGGTTGATCGACGATGAAGCCACCGCGCAGTTAGTGACCGAGTTTTACACACAGTTGTAAGATCCCTCCCTCGCGAGAGCGGTGGCTCTTCAACAAGCGCAGATCAAGATCTCACGCGACCCCCTTCACAGTCATCCCTTCTATTGGGCTCCTTTCCTACTGATCAACAACTGGCTCTAACCGGATGCGGTGCTCGAAGGGTTAAGGAGGAGGCACGGGAAGCTCGGAAAGGATTGTGGGTTGATCCGCAGCCCGTGGCACCGTGGGTCTATCGAAAGGTGAAGCGATGGCAGTCGTTTGACTTGTCCGACGTGGTGCCGTTGGAAACTGAGACCGAAGGCAATGTGGCGACTCGTGGCGCTCCGTTGCTCGGCACAGGAGAGTCTGATGCTGCTCCCGCTCCTGTCACATCGCCCTATCCCATCATCGGCAACCGCAAGAGTCACAGCTACCACCGGCCCGATTGCCCGAACTACAGTCAGGTTGCGCCACAGAGCAGAGTAGCGTTTCATAGCGCGGCAGAAGCAGAGAAGGCGAGGTATCGAGTGGCGGGGAATTGTCCGTAAGGAGGGTGTTATGGAAGCAAAAGACGAATTGTCAGAAGCCAATGTGTCAGTACATGACATTCACAGATGTCTCTTATCTTCCCTCGATTTTGCGGAAGATTTTGCACATAACCAACGTGAGCATGCCGCCGCTGTCACCGATTTCTCGCAGGACATTCGGATGATAAAAAGGGTGTTGATGAGCTCGTTTAAGCCGGATTTCGTCCCTGCATCACTACACGACATCATATGCGGGCTAATAGCTGCGAGAGTGATAGCGGAGATTATGCGGGAACGTGATCCTGAAAAGAGTGACTCCCTCACTAGGTTCATGGAGGGTCTGAACCACGCGCAAGCAGAGTTCATTGGGAAAGTACGCCCGCAGGCGGGGAATTGTCCGTAAGGAGGGTGTTATAGAAGCAAAAGACGAATTGTCAGAAGACAATACGTCAGTACATGACATTCACAGATGTCTCTTATCTTCCCTCGATTTTGCGGAAGATTTTGCACATAACCAACGTGAGCATGCCGCCGCTGTCACCGATTTCTCGCAGGACATTCGGA
>DATIQH010000184.1:0-3461 GCA_035471155.1 Nitrospiraceae bacterium
GGGGGTTCCATTTCCGAAAAGCGCCAAGGCCAAGGCCGGCGAGACGGTGATCTTCGCGTATATCCTGTTCAAATCGCGCGCCCATCGCGACCGCGTGAACGCCAAGGTGATGAAAGATCCGCGCATCCATTCCATGTGCGATCCGAAAGACATGCCCTTCGATTGCAAACGCATGGTCTACGGCGGATTCAAGGTGCTGGTAGACGTCTAAGGCCTTGATCTTGACATGAGCTTATGGGCATTGTTGCAGGCACCATTCACCGATCACATACACATGAAGGAGGCCGTTATGCGTTTTCGATTCGTTCCCCTCACGTGCCTTGCGCTCTTTGTACTCGCATCTCCCGTCATGGCCAAGGACAAGAAGCAGACAAAACAGATGGACCAGCAGGCTGAGATGGAAGCTTATATGAAGCTGGCCGCCCCCGGCGAACCTCATAAGCTGTTCGCCACCTTAGCCGGTAGCTGGACGACGACAAATAAGGAGTGGATGGAACCAGGCAATCCTCCCACGGAATCGACCGGAACGGCGGAGATGAAGATGTTGCTCGATGGACGTTTCCTCTATCAGGAATTCAGCGGCAACATGATGGGACAGCCCTTCTCCGGCGTTGGGATCGACGCCTACGACAACATGACCAAGAAATATATGACGGCCTGGATGGATACGATGGGAACCGGGATCTTCATGATGGAAGGCACGGCCAGCGCCGACGGCAAGACCATCACGTTGAGAGGGTCGCACCCTGAGCCTGGCGGAGGAAAAATGACGCATCGTGCCGTGTGGAAGATCGTCGACAACAATACCCAGACATTCGATATGTACGGGGCTCACCACGGCGGCAAGGAAATGAAGGTGTTGGAGATCACTTATACGCGGAAACCTTAGCCGTCTGACCGAAACGGTGGAGCAGTTTCAGGTGGCGACCTCGCTTAGTGAGGTCGCCACCAACACGCAAGCGTAAAACTGTTTTCGCTTCGTCTGCGCACACGGCATGAGCGCTCATGGTTGGGCTCGCCCTGATCTCCCACCTCTCATTTCCGCTGCCTCACGTTCGAGACGTCGGTACTCGGTGACCGGCATGCCTGCGACGCCCCAACTGTCCATATCGATTTCTTGAATGACGACGAAAGTCGTTGCGGGATTCTTGTTCAGAACCCGGACCAGAAGATCCGTGACCCCCTGGATGAGTTCTGTTTTCTGTTCGACCGTGGCTCCTTCGCGCGTGATTTGAATATTCACATACGGCATGTGAAGTCCTTCCCGTGCTTGTTATGTTCTCGCTCCTTGATGCATATCCTGAGGTTCCATGGACTGATGGACCTGTCGTGCCTTACCATTTGCCGGCGTGTGCCCCACCATCGACATGCAGAACCTCGCCTGTGACGAAGGTCGCATCCGTTAGATAGAGGACCGCATCGACAATCTCCGACACGTTGCCGATCCGATGGATGGGGTGGAGCGATTTCAGGAACTCGTGGGTTTCGGGTTTGTGCATGGGCGTATCAATAATCCCGGCTCCGACCGCATTGAACCGAATGCCCTCGCCGGCGAATTCAATGGCAAGAGCTGCCGTGACGGCATTCAACCCTCCTTTCGTGAGAACGGGGATGGCGGCAGACACTCCGGCAATGGGCTGGTCAGCCAGCGAGGTCGTAATGTTCACGATATGACCCGCTCCTTGCTTCCGCATCTGTCGAACAACATGTTGTGTGACATAGAGAAAGCCCGCGAGGTTGGTTGACACCAGCCGATCAAAGTCCTCCGTTGTGTAGTCGGTGAAGGGCTTAGGAATAAAGACACCGGCATTGTTGACCAAGAGATCAACGGCGCCGAAGTGGCGAATGGCCGTCTCGACGACGTTCCGTGCCGTCTTCGGATGTGCGATATCCCCGTCCACGAGTACCAGATCTGCTGAGGGTGTAAGTGTCCCCGCGTTCGTGATCTGTCTCGAATTGGCAACGACTCGATAGCCGTGCTCCAGTAACGCGATGGTCACGCCGAGTCCGATGCCGCTTGACGCACCGGTCACAATGGCTGTCTTCATGGTTGTCATATGCAGTCTCCTTTCAGAATAAAGGTGATGGTGAATGTCCGCTGTGGTTTCCATCCTACTTGAAGCAACTTTCATTGTGATATATGCTTTCCATTGGTAAGTGCATTTTGTACTTTCCATTTGGAAAGCCGACAACGTCACGACGAAGGAGAGCACATGGCGATTAAACGTCGAAAAAGCAACGTGCCGCCACCGCCGAAAGAATGTTCGGTCACGATGTGTATGCAGCTCTTGGGCGGGGCCTGGACTCCGAACATCATTTGGTATCTGCGAGCCGAGCCGAGACGATTCAGTGAATTGATGGCCGACATCCCCGGTGTGTCGCCAAAAGTCTTTACGGCACGGCTGAAGAGACTAGAACAGTCCGGCATCCTGATTCGCCGGGTCATGCCCACCTCTCCACCGACCGTCGAGTATTCGTTGACCGATCTCGGGCAGGAGCTCACGCCGGCCATCGAAGCCATTGTTCAGGTTGGCCACAAGCTCAAACGGAGGGTTGCGGTCAGTATGGGGCAATGATGGAAGCTCTTGAGATATTCGATTTCTGGGTTCGTCGATTTCTGGAGTCGTTGCTTGACCTTGCACCTCGCGGTTTGGCTATTTCCAAAACCAGTTCTTGACTCGCCCTTGCGCGGCAGTCGCCTGCTGGTTCGAGCATCCGAAACAATGCCGACTCCATTTCCCGTGTCACGTAACCTAGCAGGATGCTGAAAAAGCCCGCCAACCTGTCTTGTTCATTGGATCTGTTCGGTCTGTCTGGTTTGTTTGCATTAAACTAACTAGACAGATCGGGTTTGTCTCAGACGTGCAGGCTATCGAAGCTCTGCTGTGCCTAAACGGTTTTCCCAAAGCCTGCTAGCCTTACGCACGCACTCCACACCTCACTACCATCTTGACTCCCCTCTGACCGCTGTGGTTAGGTCACCGCCGATCTTCTCACAGCAGGCCCTTCGCAATGATGACACGGCGCCGAGATTTTCTGAGCCACCCACTGTCGATTGCCTGCGTCCTCGCCACACTCCTCTGCCCGCTGCTCACCGGTTGCGAGAAGGAAAGCCAAGCGATTGTCTCCATCGCCTTGCATCCGACCAACGCAAGCATCCTGTATGTGGCCACGAACGATGCTGTGTACAAATCCCGCGACGAGGGCCGGTTGTGGGAGCGGTTCCCGAGTTTCAGCGCAAGACGGGTGACGACGCTCGCGATCGACCCTCAGTTCCCGGCTACGATCTACGCCGGCACCATGGCCGACGCCGTCTACAAGAGTCCGGATGGCGGGCAACATTGGCTCCCCCACAATGTCGGACTCAAGGAGCACGTCTCCTTTATCAATCAATTCGTCTTTCACCCGACCGACCACGATCAAATCTACGCCGCCACGACTGTCGGAGCCTTTTACACCAA
>DATIQH010000185.1:0-11576 GCA_035471155.1 Nitrospiraceae bacterium
GCCAGCTTCAAGAGAATGCGGTGACAGATACTCATGGATGGCGACGTCCTGGTCACGGTAACGAAGCGTCAGAGGCCGGTGAAGCCGATGCTTTTCGGCTTACAAATACTTCCAGAAACTTCCCGCTCAAACCCAGGGCAATCTGTTCCTCCGAAAACTTGCTCTTCTTCATGCCCTCCTCCTTCCTTTGGAGGGCTGCAAGCTAGCAGACTTTTCCAGTTTTGGCTGGCCCAGTTTTTCATGAGGACGTCATGACCGCGGACTGGGCCAGCCTAAGAACCGTTGCCTCACGGCCTTCCCCACTCATATGTCTATACGATCTCGATGACATGGCATGATCGTGTCCCACAGGTTTGGAGTGTTTACATTTTGACCGATAACCTAAGCCCTATTATTTGGAGCGACTGTGAATAAGACAGCGGTTCAGTCCCTTACGTCGGGAAGCCTGGTATATAGAGATATGTTCATCGTCTGACCAACCAATCGAGGTCGCCCGACTCGGAGCCCCATTCTTCGTTTTGGGAAAGGCCCATGACGTGATTTTTCTAAATCAGCCAGAGAGACCCTTAGAGACTGAGCGATCAGCCACGCAAGCGTTAAGTTAGGGCTCCAATACACGGCATCGCGCAGACGATCGACCAGATCGCCTGGAAGGCTGACGGTTAACCGAACCATTCGAGGCTGTCGCTGCCCTGTCTCGCGCGACCCGGAAGACGGACTGGGAACCTCGCGGTGATCATTCTTAGTCGGATTACTCGGAGCAGCTTGATTGGTCAGCGACATTGTATTTCTCTCCTTGTTGTATTGAAATGAAGCGGTCTTCTGGACTATGGCCGCTCTCATGTCTAGTCTGCCCTTTCAGCTTGGAGGGCCGCGCCGCTGCAGAAGGCGAGGCGCGGCCCCGATGGCGGAAGCGCATGGCGGTGGGAGGCTCCGGATGGGCACTATCCAGAGGTAGTACCACCTACATGAGAGGCATGGCCCTCACGAGTGGGGATCCACCAGCATTTCGCTTCGCCAAAATTATTCAATGTGCCATCATCACCTGCTAACTATGCTGTCGAGTGATCCAAAGACCACAGCGATACAGCAACCCCCGTACCAGAGTTTCTCAGTAAAAATATTCTGACGCTCATGATGTAACTTGTTGAGTAAATGCGGTTTGGCGAGAGATCAGAAAGGATGCGGCTTCGGATCGAGAAGTATCCTATTCAGTACGCACTTATCTTGGAAGATACGGACATGGAGGGTATGATTTGATGAAACCGACGAAGAGTCAGATAAGAGACACGATTTATTGATGGAGATGTTTCATCGCAGCGGCACAGAGCAGGATGAAGAGGCCGATCCAGAGCGCGGCTCGCTGGAAAGGGATCGCTTCGTAGGATTCTTCTCCGTTTTCTTCTGTGTCATCGGACTTGAAAAGCACCGTGTACAGAAAGAGCGTGAGAAGGCAGAGGACGAGAAACAGCTTCACAAAAAACACAGTCAGATATTTCGCATGGTGCTGAATCCCACTGCCGGTTTGTGCGGTAATGAGCTGATTGACATAGTGGAAGTTGATGCCACCGGTAAACAGCAGGATAATGAGCAGAATACCCGCAACTTTTTTGTAATGCTGATAGAACGCATCGGTGATTGGCTTGATCTGCTCCTTGGCCACCGCCTTCCTCAGCCCAGGAGTCACGGCCATAACAAGGAACGCGAGTCCACCGATCCAGACGACCGCCGCCGACAAGTGGACCCAGTGGTTGAGAATCGGGATCAGCGTATTGAGATCGGTGACGAGACTTTGAAGCGCGTCCATAGGGTAGTGTGGGAGCGAGAGGACAGAGCGTTCATGACCCGTAGAAGGGCGCCTATCTCCGAACTCCTCAGTCCTTATCTTTTACGTCGAAATTGAAGACCGGAGCATCGTTGCCGAAGCGTTTCTTGCGGAGTTCTTCCATCAGCTCGATGGTAATCAGGGGGATACTCTGTTCGCGTGCGTGTTTTTCAACGCCTTTTTTCACCATTGCGCGCAAGAAGTAGGGAATCCGGTTGAGTCGAGTTTCTGAATCTTCATCCCACGCCACGGAGCTTTCTTCAGGCGTATTAAATGCGACTTTGATCTTCTCGCCGCCTTTTGGGGTGTAAAGACACCATCGATCTTCATCCAACCAGTCGCCGTGATCGACGTAGGGGCGTGCGCGGCAACCGCCGCAGATATCGGTGTATTCGCAATCGCCGCACTTGCCTTTCAGCTGCGGATAGCGGAAGGAATTGAAGACGTCGGACTTTTCCCACAAATCGACGAAGCTGGACTCACGGATATTACCGGCAGACAGCGGCATGTAGGGACAAGGGGTCAACTCGCCGTTAGGGGTCACGCGCGCATAGTTGGTGCCGGCAAGGCAGCCGCCCCCCATATACCCCGTTGCTTTGGTGATCGGAGAGTTCGGGTCCTTCTCGTACGCCAGCCGTTTGAAATGCGGCGCACAGCGAGCCCGAACGAGCATGCCCTTGTAATTATCCTGACAATTGACCAGGTACCCGAGCACCTCTTCGTATTGACTCGGGGTGATGTCGGTCAGTTCTTCGCCGCGACCGGTGCAAACCATGAAGAACACATTGAGTACCTTGGCGCCAAGCTGGTGCGCCCACTCGATCACTTCAGGCAGTTCCTGGTAATTCATGGGCTGCGCGCTGAAATGCACTTGGAAGGCCAGCCCGTTCCGCTTGCAGGATTCGATTCCGGCGAGTGCGGATTCCCATGCGCCGGGCACGCCACGGAAACGATTATGTTTCTGAGAGTCGAGTGAATCGATGCTGACACCTACGCCCATCACGCCAATCTCGACCAGATTCTTCGCCATCCGATCGTCGATCAACATACCGTTGGTCCCGAATACCACCATGAAGCCGAGTTTCACGGCATGGCGCGCGATGTCGAGAATGTCAGGGCGGACAAGCGGTTCTCCGCCCGTGATCACGAGGAGACAACCCTTGTTGACTTCGGCGATCTGATCGATGAGCTTGTAGCACTCTTTCGTCGAAAGTTCGTCGTCCCCGCCGGCAGACTTCGTCGTCGCGTCGAGATAACAATGATCACACTTGAGATTGCAGCGCTTCGTGAGGTTCAGCGCAATGAGATAGGGCTTGAAGTCATCGACCGTTCGGCCGTCGTGGGGCGCAGAAGCCGTGGATGGCGGAGTAAAGAACTGCGATACCTGCTGCTGGATGCTTCCAAATGCGCTCGCAAGAGACGGGGCATTGAAAATTGGAAGAGATTTACCCATAATTAGTCTAGTGCTGAGCTGAGACTCGCAGGAATGAACTGGTCCTCTTACTCAACACTTATGACTTACCCTTGCCGGTCAGGTTCGCAATCATGTCCTTCAGGTTGCCGGTCTTCATGGCTTCCGCCATATAGTCCTTGGCCTGTTCGATACCCTCATGAGCCACTTCGGCCGTGATGACCACGACACCGATCTTATCGGCATGCTTCTCGATGAGGGCCCGTGTACAATCGCGCATAAACCCTTCAGGAGCCCGTTCGAGCCGTGACTGCGCTTCCGGCATCCATGTATAGGAAGAGGCAGGAGTCGGTTCCACCGCTTGCTCGCTCCCATGACCGTTTTCGTGGGAGGTAGTCGCGCCATTGGTGCCGTTCGTTGCAGCGGCCACTGTCGCCTGCGCTTCGGTCGAGGCGCCGGTTCCCTTGTTCGCAAAGATAGGGGTGTAATCCTCTGAAGCTGCTTCCTGAATCATAGACGCTGCATATTCCAACGTAATCGTGGTCATGCCGAGCTTGCGAGCTGTCTTTTCAATTTTGGCCTTGGCGCGCCGCCTTTGGAAACCGGCTGGGACTGCACGGATTCCCTCTTTGGCATCCTTCGTCCATTGCATAGGGACGTCATCGTAGGCCAGGTCGGTTTCGAGAACCCCTTCCACGTGCGCTGCCGCTTCGAAAAGCTTCTTGTCGACCAGTTTGAAACGATCGCCTCCAGCGGCACAGACCGGACACTTCACAGGCGTCTCGCCCTTGCCGATGTAGCCGCAGCCATCGCACACGAAATAATTCTGAGTCATCCGATCTAGATAGGCTTGAGTATCGGCACTTACTTTTGGCTTCTCTTCCACGATCTCGGTCATCATCCCGCTGAGCGTGGAGCCCATGAGATCCTTCATCACAGATTCGTCAGCCTGCATCTTGTCACGGTCGATGCCGGCGGCATCCAGGCTGCCACCCAGTGCGCGCATTGCATCCATCGCCCCCTTGGGCAGGAGGTGTCCCACAGCTGAATCGACGACCGTGTTGCTGATGATGGTATGGCCCTTTTCGATGGCGTAGCGGTGAATCGCGGTCTTGGCGACCCCTCTGGCAAATACGGGGATCTTTTCCATCCGGCGGAGGGCTTCTTCAGTCCAGGCAATCGTGTATTCTGCCAATGTATCGATCGGCGGCACATATTTCCGGTTCGACACCAGGATATTACAGGGCGCGGACCGTAGCAGATTTTCCGTGTTGCTACCGATGTCCATATCCTCATCGCTGTGCACGCCAATCCGTCCGACGATGAGCAGTGCCGGAATGTCCTTGCGCACATATTGAATGATCTTTTCGAAGGCCTTGCCGTCCAGCAGGGTGGTCTTGACGTCGGTTTGCTCGGCCTGAGCGATCTCGCGGCAGATATCGAGGTGCGACTGGTAGATCTTCGCGAGGCCGCTGTCGATGATTTCCTCGTGCAGCTTCTCCTGCTCCTTGAAGCGAAACACCTTGCCAGCTTCCTCGTTGAGAACACCAGAGATACTGTGAAAGGCAGCATAGTGGAAATAGGGATCGAAGGCCGAAATGGCTTCGACCGGCATGTTGAAAGCCTTGCCCAACGCCAGGCCGGTCATGAGTCCGCCGAAGGAATAGGGACTGCCGTCCACGGCCACCACGATTCTTCCGCCAGTCATCGGCTGGATTTGTTTGATGATCAGCATGTCCGAGTTCCGTACGCGACGCAGTACCCGCTCGGTGTTGCTGCCGATCACGCTGTCCTTCACCGCGCCGACGCCCAAGGCGCCCATGATGACCAGGTCGTAAGCATTGGTATTGATGTCTTCGGCCAGCACCTTCCAATTCCGACCTTCGAGAGAACGACGCTCGATAGGCAGGTTGTTTTCCGCGCATTTCTTATCGACATAGTCGAGATAGGAATCGGTGATGATCTGGAGCCCGCGAGTAATCAGCGAATCGTGGATTTGGCGCTGCCGATCGAGCTCTTTTTCATCGTGGTACTCTTCTGGCAAGCCCGCTTCCATCTGTTTGAAGCGTTTGTCATGCATTTTTGCCGCATAGACATGGCTGCCCACGATCTTCGAGCCGAAGGCTTTCGCAAAATGAACTCCGACATCGACGGCCGTATTGGAATGGTCGGAGTTATCGACCGGGACATAGATCGTCTTATACATTGAGATGTCTCCTCAGGATGCCCCCAGGCCGGGGCGAACGAGAGTAATTATCAAAATTTCCAAATGGTTGACGTGCTTTCAACGCCTCAAAGAACGAGGATGATAGCACCGGCCTGATTTCGAATGCAAGAAGCCAGGGGACAGGCAACAGGGGACAGAGTCAAGCGTCAAGCGATGAGAAAAACTAGCGGACCTCTTCCCGATTGACGGCTTCTTACCCGGTTTAACCAGTCGAGGTGACGCGGGGGTTCTCAACCGACGGAGTAGGGGATGGTGCGGGGCGGCGTGATCGGAGGATCTCTTCCAGGGACAAGAGGGCATCGCGTCCGGAGTTCCCTTCGATTCCTCGGATCAGATTCTGGTCGGCATAGGCGCCTGACTCTTTTGGGGTTTGAGACAGAGAGCCCGTCCATTTCCGTGGATCTCGGCTTCCCTCTTTTCGCTCCCAGGCCCGGAGGCAGGCCCTGGCAATGAACGAGTTCAGCGGCGCCGGGTTATAGAGAAGCTTTCTGATACTCGTCGGAGTCAGCATGAGAGGATTATAGCCGGCAGAGAGGTAGCCCTCCTCTAACAGCCGCGCTTCAAGATCAGTATTCGGCTGAATGCCCAAAAAGAACATGAGGGGGAAAACTCGCTCCTCACCCAGGATCGAGGCGACCATCTTGTAGGACTCCACACTCTGGAGCAGCGACTCCTCCGTCTCCTTGGGAGAGTTCAAAGAATAGTTGAGGATAACCTTCCCTTTGAATCCTGCTTCCGCCAGATAGCGACAGCCATCGTACAGCCGCTCAAGCTTGAATCCCATATGGAGGTCGTTCAACACCGCTTGGGAGCCCGATGTAATAGCAACTTCGAGATCGCCGACGCCGGACCGGACCATGAGTTTGGCCAGTTCCGGGGTGATGAGCGAGGTCCTAATATAGCCGGACCACTCGATTTCCAACTTCTCGGCGAGAATCCGTTCAAGGATCTCGATGCATTGGGGATAGGCTTCTTTTCCGGTAATGAACTGGGCATCAGTGAACCAGAAGCGCCTGGCACCCCATTGATGGTAATGCTGAGAGATGTCTTTCACGACCATGGAGGGCGGACGATAGCGAACCCGCTTTCCTTCAATGTAGGGGTAGAGGCAGAAGGCGCAGTCGTAGGGGCAACCCCGCTTGGATTGAACCCCGATGGATTCGCCCAGATATTCCCGATGCTGCGGGAAGATCGAGGTCAGGTAGGGCAAGTCGACAGTCAGTGCGTCCAGGAGCGCCGGCGAACCCTGCTGACCCTTTCGAATGGTCTTTCCTTCCCGGAGGATATAACGCTCCTTTTCCAGCGATTGCCCTTCAATCACCTTGAGGATCGCGTCCTCTCCCTCCCCAAGAATTCCGATAGTACCTTCCGGAAGTTTCAGGATGAGCTGATCGGCAAAGGCGGTAAAGGCCCCGCCCCCAATCATAATCTGCGATTTTGGGAACTCTTTCGCGATCAGCCAGGGATAAGAAAGTGCCGCCCGGATATGACTATAGTAGCGGTAGAGCTGCTGTACCCCCGCAAAGGAAGCGGCGATCCGCTTAATCGGGTTGCTCGCAAAGTAAAAATTAAACGCATGTTCCAGCGAGGAGTCACCTTCATGCGGGGAGAAGATCTGAATGTCGCGCCAGGAGAAACAGACGAGGTCCGGCTTGAACTCAGTAGCCGCATCGCGGACCGCACTGATACGTTGCGCATCGGGATAGAGGGACAGATCGAGGATGCGCTGCCGCACATCCGGCTTGCGACGATGGATAAAGTCAGCAAGATAGGTCACCCCGATGGGGTAGACCTTCTTGCAAGGGAGAAAGACGTAAAGGATAGATTCCATCATAGTCTAAACGTCGGAACGTCTATAACGTCGAAAGTCTTTTGACTTGATGACTTTCGGACTTTCGACGTGAGGACATTACTTGGTTGCTACATGTATCGCCACGATCCCCCCGCTCAGGTTGCGATAGGTGACCTGACGATAGCCTACATCGAGGAGCATTTGCTTCAATCGTTCCTGGTCCGGGAAGTTCCGAATGGAGGCCGGGAGATATTCATAGACGCCGGTCGTGTCATGCGCGACTTTCGTGCCGATCCAGGGAAGAAGCCGGAACGAATACCAATCGTACAGTGCCCTCAGCCACCCGAAGACAGGGCGGGAAAACTCCAGACACACAAACCGCCCGCCTGGCCGCAAGATTCGGTGAATGTCCGTGAGCGCCTGCCGAAGATTGCCCACATTCCTCATGCAAAATCCTGTGGTCACGGCATGGAAGGTCCCGTCTGGAAAGCCCAGATGTTCGGCGTTGGCTTCAAGGCAGGTAATCTTCTGTCCCAGGCCACGCCCGGTGACTTTCTTCAGGCCTTCGACAAGCATGGCATGGTTCAGATCGGAGGCAATGACGCGGCCATTGGCCCCCATGCGGGGTTCGACCAAGAGCGCGAGATCGGCTGTGCCGGACCCGACATCGAGTGCCCGGCCTTCAGTGGTCACGGGGACATAGGAGGCAGTAATTTTTTTCCACCGGTAATGTAGTCCAAAGCTCAGGAGCGTGTTGTTGAGGTCGTAGACGCTAGCGATCGACGTAAACATCCGCTGGACGGCTTGTTCACGGGCCGAGCCAGTCCAGGTCGAAACGGCGAGCGGAGCCGCTTGAGCGTCAGTCCCCTTCTGAACAGGGGGTGTATCCACATGCACCATGAGACCGTGGTAGCACCGGCATTCCGGGTTTGTCAAGGTAGCCAAGTCCCCATGCTATAATCCCGCCCCTGATGCAGAACTCGATCGTCATTAAAGGGGCGCGGGAGCACAACCTCAAGAACATCGACGTGACCATCCCGCGCGACCGGCTCGTTGTCATCACGGGGCTGAGCGGGTCGGGTAAGTCGTCGCTCGCTTTCGATACGATCTATGCCGAGGGGCAACGACGCTACGTCGAGTCTCTCTCTGCCTACGCCCGTCAGTTCCTGGAACAGATGGGCAAGCCCGACGTCGATTCGATCGAAGGGCTGTCGCCCGCCATTTCCATCGAACAAAAGAGCACCAGCCACAATCCGCGATCCACGGTCGGCACCGTGACGGAGATTTACGACTATCTCAGGCTCCTCTTTGCCCGGGTCGGACGCCCCTCCTGTTTTCAGTGCGGCGAGGAAATCACGGCTCAGACCGTGCAGCAGATGGTCGATGCCATCGGCCTGCTGCCCGAAGGAAGCAAGTTCCAGCTCTTGGCCCCGATTGTCCGTGGCAGGAAGGGGGAATATCGGAAAGAACTTCTCGACATGCGCCGGGCCGGCTACGTCCGAGCCAGAGTCGATGGCCGGCCGGTGGACTTGGGGGAAGATATCACGCTCGATAAACAGAAGAAACACACGATCGAAATCGTCGTTGATCGGCTGGTGATGAAGCAGGGCGAGGCGATGGCGCGACGGTTGGCCGATTCGGTGGAGACCTCGCTGAAACTCGCCGGTGGGTTGGTCGGAGTGCTGACGGATAACGGGAATATATCGCTCTATAGCGAAAAGCTGGCCTGCATACGCTGCGGTGTCAGTTACCCGGAAATCACGCCGCGCGTCTTTTCCTTCAACAGCCCGCATGGAGCCTGTCCGGCCTGCGACGGCATCGGCTACTTGATGACACCCGGCTCTTCTGACGATGAGGATTTCACGTTGCTCGAACCCTGCGAGGTCTGCAAAGGGGCGAGGCTAAGGCCTGAAAGTCTGTCCGTCAAGATCGCCAAACAGTCGATCGCAGAAGTCACGCATCTCTCCGTGCGAACCGCTGCGGACTTCTTCAGTTCTGTGAAATTCACCGAACGCGAATTGCTGATTGCCCATCGCATCTTGAAGGAAATTCGCGAACGGCTCGGGTTTCTCGTCAACGTCGGTCTGGACTACCTGACCTTGGATCGGGCGGCCGCCACCTTATCCGGTGGGGAAGGCCAACGCATCAGGCTTGCCACGCAAATCGGTTCCGGCCTCGTCGGCGTTCTCTATATCCTCGATGAGCCCTCGATCGGCCTTCATCAGCGGGATAATCGACGCCTGCTCCAGACCCTGCTGCGCCTGCGCGACCTGGGCAACACCGTGGTGGTGGTCGAGCACGATGCAGAAACCATGATGGCGGCGGACCATCTGCTGGATATGGGGCCTGGCGCCGGGACCCATGGTGGCCAAGTCATCGCCCAGGGCACTCCGACCGACGTCATGGGAAATCTCGACTCGCTGACGGGCCAGTATCTTCGCGGCACACAGATGGTCAGCCTGCCTCGCCGCGAACGCAAGGCCAAGGGGCTGCTGTCCATCGTGGGAGCCAAGAAACATAATCTCAAGGGAATGACCGCCAAAATTCCGCTCGGCCTGCTCACCTGTGTGACCGGCGTGTCCGGCTCCGGAAAGAGTACGCTGGTTTTAGAAGTGCTGTTTCACTCCCTCTCCCAGTTGCTCTACCAGAAAAAACCGAAGATCGACGGCTGCAAGGAGCTGCTGGGCGCCGACGCGCTTGATAAAGTGATCGATATCGACCAATCTCCGATCGGCCGGACTCCGCGCTCGAATCCCGCAACCTATACTGGTCTATTCGGGTTCATCCGGGATCTCTACTCCAATCTGCCTGAGTCCCGCGTTCGGGGCTATAAGCCAGGCCGTTATAGCTTCAACGTGAAGGGCGGTCGCTGCGAAGCCTGCCAGGGCGATGGGCTGATCAAGATTGAGATGCATTTCCTACCGGATGTCTATGTGACCTGTGAGGTCTGTAAGGGCCAACGGTACAATCGCGAGACGATGGAGATTCACCATAAGGGGAAGAGCATCGCCGACGTGTTGAATATGACGGTGGACGATGCCGTGGAGTTCTTCGAGCATATCCCGTTCATCAAGCGAAAACTCGACACCTTGCACGATGTCGGGTTGCACTACGTGAAACTTGGCCAATCTGCCACCACCCTGTCCGGGGGCGAGGCGCAACGAGTCAAACTCTCGCGTGAGCTGTCGAAACGTCCGACCGGGCGCACGCTGTACATTTTGGATGAACCGACGACCGGCCTTCATTTTGCCGATGTACAACGATTGCTGGATGTGCTGGATCGATTGGTCGAGGCGGGGAATACCGTAGTGATCATCGAACATAATCTCGATGTCATCAAGAATGCGGATTGGGTCATCGATCTCGGACCGGAGGGTGGCGATCGAGGCGGTGAGATTGTGGCGGAAGGACCGCCGAAAGAGCTAGCAAAGTCGAAGCGATCGTATACGGGACAGGTGTTGAAGGAAGCCGGGTTGTAGGGGCTGGCTCCGTCGTCAGGCGGTGCCTGTCCCTGTTGGGAGATGGGAGCGGTGACCCTCTGGTGATTTGCCGATGCGACCAGGGGAAACTGACCCCCCCACTGGGCGGAGATGGCGTGAGATTTTGAACCGTGGGCAGAATGCGAGGGAAGCATGTGTGTCCTGAATCGGAGGAAAGACACGCCGAGTTCCACAGGCAGCCAGGATGTCAGATGTCGTCAGGTCGACGACTCTGAGAATCTGCTGATCTCTCTCGTTTAAGACGCTCGGAACGCAGGAGTTCTAGTCGTTGCTCCTCCTCACTTCTAGCTAGTCGCTGAATATACGCATTCAACATCATTAGCAAGATGATAACGACCCCACCTGCAATGGACAATATGGTATTTCCCAACCAATCCTTCATCAGCGCAGCTCCTTGTTGAGTGAGTTTTTCGACATACTACCTTCCAGACAACACTTCAAACGGCATAAACGTAAACTCATACGCCATGGCTTTCAAGTACGAAGTCTGCAAAGACCGCCGTGGGAGTGGAGGAAGAGGAAAGAGCGTGAATGGGTAGGCTTATTTGTTGGTGTTAGCGCGCTCGGACTCAGCCTGTGTCGCTCGCAGCGGAACCATGATTTTAGCGGGAAAATATAATACTTTTCGATGATGGGGACTGGTTCCTTGAGCTTGGCGAACGGTGCCTGCCTCCGTTGATTGTGGTGTGGCTCCTGTCGTCGATCGTTGCTCTTCCTCGCACCCAGCCCAGCGTAGGAGAAGAAAGGGTAGCCCGTTAGTCTCCTGTGCTCGCGCAACGCGCGCCCTGAGAAGGATAGGAGGGAGTGGCCAGGTGCCCTTC
>DATIQH010000186.1:0-3031 GCA_035471155.1 Nitrospiraceae bacterium
GTGGATGGCCAGACCCAGCACGAGAGCTGCGGCAGCCGCTATCGCTATTGTCCGCATCTTCTGCCCATGCGATTTGCGGCTCTGCAGCAGCCGCCCTGTCCACACACCGAACACCGGTCACTTCACTCATCGCGCGCCGCGTCGCCTCGTGCGGCTCGAACCCAAGCGCAATGTTTCGTTCCACGTTCTCCACCACCACGATGGCGTCATCGACCACCATTCCAATGGCCAGGACCATCCCAAAGAGCGTAAGGGTGTTGATCGAAAAACCGAGCGCCTGCATGCCGGCAAAGGTTCCTATGAGGGAGACCGGTACAGCCACACCTGGGATCAACGTCGCGCGCCAACTTTGCAGGAACAGATACACGACGAGGATGACCAGCACCATCGCTTCCGCCAGGGTCTTGACCACTTCCTGGATGGACACTTCGATAAATTTGGTCGTATCGTACGGAATATCGTAGGAAACCCCCTGTGGGAAGCTCTTCGATACCGCATCCATCTCCTTCCTGACTCGCTTCACCGTGTCGAGGGCGTTGGCGCCCGGCGACAGGAAGGTCAAGAGAAACACATTGGGTTTGCCGTTCCACCGGCCCTCAAGACTATAGGATTGAGCGCCCAGCTCGATCCGGGCTACATCTTTTAGACGGATCATCGACCCGTCGGGAAGCGCCCGGACGATCATCTCCTCGAAATCTTTCACGTCCGTGAGACGCCCTTGTGTGATCACCGGAATCGTCAGTTCGGTGCCTTTCGGCGCCGGTTCCCGCCCGATCGTCCCGGCCGGAAAGTCACGATTTTGTTCACGGACAACATTGGCAATGTCGGTGGGCGTGAGGTTGAGTTGCGCCATCTTGGTCGGGTCCAGGATCAGACGCATCGAGTAATTCTGCCCGCCGAAGACCACCGCGTCTCCGACGCCAGGCAATCGTTTGAGATTATCGATCACGTTGAGGAGCGCGTAGTTGGAGACAAAGACCGTATCTTTCGTGGGATCGCTGGAACTGAGCGCGACGACCGCCAGCAGGTCCGGCGATACTTTCTTGACTGAAATGCCTTGGCGAACGACTTCGGGAGGCAACTGGGGTTCCGCCAGCTTCTGGCGGTTCTGGGTCTGCACCTGCGCGATGTCCACGTTCGTCCCGATCTCGAACGTGAGCTTGATGGTCATGTGCCCGTCATTGGTGCTGGTGGAATCGTAGTAGAGAAGTTTGTCGATGCCGGGAAGCTGCACTTCGATCGGGCGCGCGACCGAATTTGCGATCACTTCCGCGCTCGCGCCCGGATAGTCGGCGTCGATCTGGACGACAGGCGGCGTGATCTCCGGAAACTGAGCGATGGGCAGGCCCTGCAACGCGACCAGTCCTACGACAACGATCACGATGGACAGAACCGACGCGAAGATCGGCCGATCGATAAAAAAGTGCGAGATCACTTTGCCTGCTCCGGCTTCGCATCTGCCGGCTGGCCGGAGACGGCTGGGTCAGATTGAGGATACGGAACGGTTTTCACCGGCGCGCCCGGCGCGATCATATGGAATCCTGCCACGATCACCCGCTCTCCCTCACGCAACCCGTCTTCGATGGACCACTGGTTGCCGCGCCAGGACGTGGCCCGAACAGGTCGGATCTCTACCTTATTGTCGGGGCCGACGACAAAGACGATGGGTCCCTTGGGTCCCTGCTGGACGGCGCTCTGGGGGATCAGGATGACGCCGGTTCTCACGGCGCCCAAAATACGGACCTTCACGAACTGCCCTGGGAACAGGACGTTGTTCGGATTCGGGAAGATCACACGAAAATCCCTGGTGCCGGTGGCCGAGCGGACGCCGACTTCGAGCAAATCAAACTTGCCTTCATGGACATAGGTGCTGCCGTCCGTAAATGTGATGACACCCCGCAGTTCGTAGAGTGTCGCGCCTTGGATCCGATTCGTCGCGCGGTCCCGGAAGCGCTTGAGGACAAACGCTTCCGGGGCACTCGCATTCACATACATGGGATCTAACTGGTGGATCGTGGTCAGCAGATCGGTCTGCGCGGAAATGAGGCGCCCTTCGTAGAGCCTGCTCCGCTCGATCCGACCGCTGATCGGCGCCGTGATGAGCGTGTTATTGAGGTCGAACTTGGCTTTCACCTGATCGCCCTTGGCTCCCTCTAGCGCCGCCTTGGCAGCCATTTCTTCTGCCACCGCATCGTCCACATCTTTTTGGCTGACCGCCTGTTCCGCCAGCAGCGGCTTCACGCGAGCAGAGTTTTGCTTGGCTTGCACCAGCCTGGCTTCTGCCTGCGCCACACGAGCATTGGCGCTGCTCATGGCCGCTTTGAACGGAATCGGATCGATTTGATAGAGCCGGTCGCCTTGCTTCACGTCACGCCCCTCAGTAAAAAACCGCTCTTTGAGGATACCCGTCACCTGGGAGCGGATTTCGACCGGGCGCGACGCTTCGGTCTGACCGATAAACTCCGGTTCGTCCGGCATCGTGCCAGACGACACGGTGACCACCGGCACCTCCGGGACAGGAGGCGCCGGCGTGGAGGCCCGGCGACATTCGCCTTGACCTGACGTCCCGCATCCTCTACAGCACGGATGCATCCATCTACCAGATCGAACCTTTGGGAGTTGTGCTTCCTAAAACCCAGGAAGATCTACATGCCGCGGTGGAACTGGCTGCGAAATATAAAGTTCCACTCTTGCCGCGCGGTTCGGGGTCGAGCCTGGCCGGGCAGGCGATTGGTAATGCGCTGATCCTCGATTGCTCACGCTGGCTGGATGCCATCGTCAAGATCGATTCCGAATCTCGAACGGCGGATGTCGAACCCGGAGTGATCCTTTCGAGGCTGAATCTTGCAGCTGCGCAGCATGGACTGATGTTCGGTCCCGACCCGGCTTCAGCCGAGCGCGCGACGCTGGGCGGCGTCATTGGTAATAACGCCACCGGCGCGCATTCCCTGATCTATGGCATGACCGCCGACCATTTGCTCTCCGCCGATGTCATCATGGCGGATGGCAGCCTGGGTGTGTTAGGCGAAAG
>DATIQH010000187.1:0-3318 GCA_035471155.1 Nitrospiraceae bacterium
GATCGAAGAGTCCCTGATCGGGTGGAAAGAATACGAGCTGGAGGTGATGCGGGATCTCAAAGACAATGTCGTCATCGTCTGTCCGATCGAAAATCTGGACCCAATGGGTGTGCATACGGGCGACAGCATCACGGTCGCGCCGGCTATGACTCTCTCGGACAAAGAGTATCAGCGCATGCGGGATGCCGCGGTTCGGATTATGCGCGAAATCGGTGTCGATACCGGCGGTTCGAACGTTCAGTTCGGCCTGGATCCGAAGAACGGCGACATGGTGGTCATCGAAATGAATCCGCGCGTGTCGAGGAGTTCCGCGCTCGCCTCGAAGGCGACCGGGTTTCCCATCGCCAAGATTGCCGCAAAGCTCGCCGTGGGCTATACGTTGGATGAAATCACGAACGACATCACCGGTGTGACCAAAGCCTCATTCGAACCTACGATCGACTATGTGGTCGTGAAAATTCCGCGCTTTGCATTCCAAAAATTCCGAGGGGCCGACCCCACCCTTACGACACAGATGAAATCGGTCGGCGAGGTCATGGCGATCGGACGCACGTTTAAGGAGTCTTTGCAGAAGGCGATTCGTTCGCTGGAATTGAATATGAACGGACTCTCTTCGCGGGAGGGGTTGGATCGCGGCATTCCCGAAGGGTTTGATCGGCAACCGGCGCTGGAGCGGGTGCACCAGCATCTGCGGACCCCGATTGCCGAGCGACTATGGCATGTGGCGGACGGCATGCGTTTGGGTCTTTCCAATGACGACCTGTTTGCCCTCACGAAGATCGATCCCTGGTTTCTGGAACAGATTCGGGAACTGATGCACTGCGAAGCCTTGCTGGCCGGCCAAGCGGGCAAGAAGCCGGCGGCGCTTGAAGAGTCGCTGTTATGGGAGGCCAAGGAACAGGGATTTTCAGACGATCGCATCGGCCAGCTCATCGGCGCGACTTCAGCTTCTGTTCGGAAGCAGCGGATGAAGGCCGGCCAAGGCAAAAGAGGCGTCACCTTTAAACGGGTCGACACCTGCGCCGCAGAGTTTGAAGCCCATACCCCGTATCTGTACTCGACGTATGGAAGCGAATGTGAGTCTCGACCGACAGACCGGAAGAAAGTGATCATCCTCGGTGGGGGGCCGAATCGTATCGGGCAGGGGATTGAGTTCGACTACTGTTGTGTCCATGCGGCCATGGCGCTTCGGGAAGAAGGCATCGAATCGATCATGGTGAATTGCAACCCCGAAACCGTGAGCACAGACTACGACACTTCGGATCGGCTCTATTTTGAGCCGTTGACGGAAGAAGACGTTCTCCACATCGTGGAGCGCGAGCAGCCGTTGGGAGTGGTGTTGCAGTTCGGTGGGCAGACGCCTCTCAAGCTCGCGTTGCCCTTGTCCAAGGCCGGGGTGCGAATTCTGGGCACGAGTCCTGACGCGATCGATCGCGCGGAAGATCGAGAACGATTCCGCGACCTCTTGAATAAGCTCGGGCTCCGCCAAGCGGAGAGCGGCATGGCCCGATCCGTAGACGAAGCCATTAAGATCGCCGCGCAGATCAGCTATCCGGTCATGGTGCGGCCCTCGTATGTGTTGGGCGGGCGATCCATGCAGATCGTCTACGATGAGTCCGGCTTGTTGGAGTATATGGGATCGGCGGTCAAAGCCTCGCCGAAACATCCGGTGCTGATCGACAAGTATCTGTCGGATGCCATTGAAGTCGATGCCGACGCCATTTCGGATGGGACGAACGTCGTGGTGGCCGGGATCATGGAACATATTGAAGAGGCCGGGGTGCATTCGGGGGACTCGGCCTGTTCGCTGCCGCCCTATTCGCTCGACCAGAGCTTGGTCGAAGAGATTCGCCGGCAGATGAAGGCGTTGGCGCTGGAGCTGGGCGTGATCGGCCTGATGAATGCGCAATTTGCCATCAAAGACCGCACAATCTACGTGCTGGAAGTCAATCCGCGCGGTTCGCGCACCGTGCCGTTCGTGAGTAAAGCCATCGGGGTGCCGCTGGCCAAGTTGGCGATGAAGACCATGGTGGGTAAGAGTCTTCCGGAGCTGGGGTTGATTGAAGCCCCGACCCCCGATCATTTGTCCGTGAAAGAATCCGTCTTTCCATTTAACAAATTCCCGGGGGTGGATGTCCTGTTGGGCCCCGAGATGAAGTCCACCGGAGAAGTGATGGGCATCGACCAGGATTTTGGATGGGCCTTCGCGAAGTCTCAAGCAGGAGCCGGGGCGCCGTTGCCGAGAAGAGGCACGGCCTTCATCAGCGTGAAGGAGAGTGACCGCCCGGCGGCGCTGGAAGTCGTACAACAGCTCCAGCGGCTGGGGTTTAACATCCAAGCGACGAGAGGAACGGCCGCATATTTGCGAGGCCATGGGGTCGATGCGGAAACTGTGAATAAGGTTATGGAAGGTCGGCCCCATATTGTGGACCATATCAAGAACGGGCAGGTGGTCTTGGTTGTGAACACAGTGAGTAATGCGTCGTCTCATGCCGACTCGTTGTCTATCCGTCGGGAGGCCTTGAACAAGGGGCTCGCGTATTACACGACGATACGAGGAGCGCGCGCAGCAGTGATGGGCATTGAAGCGATTCTCAAGAAAGAGTTGACCATTCGATCGCTGCAGGAATATCACCACCATTCATAGAGGACGTCGTAGATCATGCCGACACCGATTACGAGAAAAGGGTATGAGGCGCTCCAGGCAGAGCTCGATCGCCTTCGCAAGGTCGAACGGGCCAAAAATATCGAAGCGATTGCTGAAGCGCGCGCCCATGGCGATTTGAGCGAAAATGCGGAGTACGACGCCGCCAAGGAACGCCAGGGGTTCATCGAGTCGCGTATCGTGGAGCTTCAATCGAAGCTTGCCGAGGCCCGCATCATCGAAACGGCCGGGCGAGTCTCCGACACCGTCGTGTTCGGCGCCACGGTGCTCGTGGTCGAACAAGAGTCGCAGTCGAAACGGCAGTACACGCTGGTGGGACAGGATGAGGCGGATATGAAGGTGAACCGCATTTCAATTCAGTCTCCGGTCGGCAAGGCATTGATCGGAAAGCGAGTCGGCGATTTTGTGGAAGTGAAGACGCCGGTGAAGATGGTGGAATACGAAGTGGTGGAGATTCGTTTCGAGGAATTATAAGGTGCCGCACCCTGTGGGGCTCATCACGCTCTTGACCGATTTCGGCGATCGGGACTCGTTCATGGCGAGTATGAAAGGGGTGATCCTCACCATCAATCCCCACGCCACCCTCGTCGACCTCTCGCATCACGTGCCGCCCCATTCGGTTGAAGAGGCGGCCTATCTCCTCAGATCCTGCT
>DATIQH010000188.1:0-2823 GCA_035471155.1 Nitrospiraceae bacterium
TGGCCAGTCAAAAATCGCGGCAGTGGGGATGGGTTCTTGTGCTTGCCGTCACGTGCGGGTTCTGGTGGGAAACGGCGGTGCCGATTTTCGCTCAGTCGGAGCAGGTCGTCGAGGTCACGATCAAGGATTTCAAGTTCGTGACGAAGCAGGGAGTGCTCCGCCTCGGATTTCTTTCGGTGATTAAGGTTAAGAATGAAGACGCCGAACGGCACGATTTTGGCTCGACCATGTTCGAAGGTCTTCCGACTCAGATCGAGAAGGACGGGGTGATTGTGTATGGCCGAGGCTTGGGTGGAGTGTTTCTCGATCCCAAACGTGATGCGGCCATTCGGTTCAACATGTCGCGGCCTGGCCGGCATGAGTTTCGGTGCTCAATCCATCCGAATATGACCGGAGAGTTGCTTCTACTCAGCGCGGAGGCTGTGTAAAAAACAGGATGCTGAAAAAACCCGCCAGCGTCGTTCTCGCATCGTTCAGACCCTCAACGTACCGCAGAGGGTACGCCTCGGGCCTTCACTCGCTGCGGTCTTGCTGGACGGGATTTTTGAGCATCCTGGGGAAGAGTCTGAGGAGATAATCCCCTTGATCAAGCGAATTTTGTTTGCCACAGACTTTTCGCGCTGGGCTAGGCGGGCGGAGGATTATGCCTGCGCTCTGGCCTGTTCGTGGAGGGCTTCCTTGACAGTGCTCAGCGTCGCAGAATTTCCACCGGGGCTCAATCCCGATTACCCCATCAATCAGCAATACTTGGCCGATCTGCTCAAGAACGCATCGTCGCAATTGGTGGACTTCAAAAACCGTGCGGAGCGGCGAGGCATTGCGGCTATGACCAGGGTGGCCACAGGTATTCCGAGCGAAGAGGTGATTACCGCGGCACGGGCGGAGGATTCAGATCTCATCGTCGTAGGGACCAGGGGCAAGACCGGCCTGGCGCACGTCTTGTTAGGCAGCACTGCCGAGCGGGTCATTCGCGGAGCCCCCTGTCCTGTGCTGGCGGTGCGAACGGAAGAGGAAGACAAGGAGGATGAGGGGGCCCTGTCGAGGCCTATCACACTGGAGCGTATTCTCGTACCGGTCGACTTTTCCGATTGCTCCCTCGCCGCCTTGGAATATGCAGCGATGGTGGCGCAGCAGGCCGGAGCTTCCCTTACATTGCTGCATGTCTTGGAACCGGTGTCGTATGGCTTGGACTTTGACCTCGGCCATTTCAGGAGCCGCGAAGATGTGCGTGAGAGCTGGACGAAACGACTGGAGGAGCTGGCGTCCTCTCACCGACATCCCAATATGCCAATAGAATATCGGCTGCGGGGAGGCTTCCCGTCCGATTCAATTTTGGATTCTGCTCAGACCCTGCCCTGTGATCTCATCGTCATGGGGACACACGGGCGCCGCGGGATCTCCCACACCGTCTCAGGAAGCGTGGCGGAGGCCGTTCTGCGAAAGGCTCGTTGCCCTGTCATTGCGGTGAGGAGCCCGAAGTTTGGACCAGGTCATCGCCGGACGATTCCGGAAGAAACGTCTCCCAAAGTCCATAATTAGCCAAGGAGTCAGCGATGGCAAGTGCAACAAAACTCACGGTCAAGAAGAAACCCGCGAGGCGGTCCCCCTTGGCGGCATCGCCACAATCTATCGAACTGCCGGACGGCATGCGGGAGCGGATTTCGAAGAAGGCGTTTGAATTGTGGCAAGAGCGGGGGTATCGGGACGGATACGATCTTGAGGACTGGCTCGACGCCGAAGCTATCGTGATGGAAGCCATTCATGAAGCTCGCGAGTGAAACGACAGCCGGCCTCTGGGTGCCTCTTGCCTCTTCGCTCGATTCGTTGCTCGCTCGTCTGGATTCCCTTTCCTCGGAGCCGAGGATGGTGGCCCAGCGGCAGATCGGACTGAGTCTTGCCCTCCAGCCCTATCTTGAAGGCGGGGCGGGGGCCTTGTTGTCCCCGCTGCCGCAGGAAACGGAATTAGCTAACCTCTTCTTGTACGCCGACTTCTATCCGCAGGACGGGCAACTGACGTTGATCGAGCAGTTGCGCGACATCATCACGGAGCATATCCCACAAGAAGAGCGAGAGTGGCTCGATCCGCTGAAACATTCCTATCTCGATCTGGCCGAATTCCTGTCCGTTGACGAACAGAGCCAGCGCCTGATCTTCCGCTCGATAGGAGATGCGCGAATCTATCGTGTGCCGGATGGGGCATTCCGCAAGGAACTGCAGCCCGGACACGTGTTATTGATGCGGCTGATCCGTGAGCCGGGCAATGTGGAGTGGGAGCGGGCGGTCATCGCGGGCGCCGCAATCGTATTGTCCAACGAGGACGGAAAGGGCCTGCTGGACGCCGTGCTCGATTATCGGCGGCAGGTAGAAATTTCCGCCGGGTCTTTCGAACTCGGAGATTGGCCGGAATTCGCCAAGCGCTACGGGCATATGCTGCTGTGGACCTTCGCGCGCATGCGGTTTGCCGCGCTCGTTGATGCCGTGACAAGTATTCACTATGTGGCAGAAGGAGGGCAGCCCTATCTGTATGCCTTGGCCCTGTACGATCATTGCGAGTACGGATACATGAGTGACATGCTCGCGGGTCTTGAAGGATTCGAGCGCGAAGCGGCAGTCTCCTCACCCGGTGGAGCCGCAACCTCGAAGGCCGCGCAGCATTTCATACAGCGAAGGACAGCTGGCGCTCTTGAATCCGCAGTAGTCGCAAGACTGATTCTCACGGCGACTCAATTGTGGGTGGAGTGCGATTCGCGAGAGCGGCTCGACTCCGTCAAGCACATGCTGGCGGCAACATTCGGATTTTCTCTTCATTTCCGCGGCGAGACC
>DATIQH010000189.1:0-1976 GCA_035471155.1 Nitrospiraceae bacterium
GTCGTGACAGAACCTACCACTCAGGAGAGACAGATGAACCCCGACCGTCACACTGAAATCAATCAGCGATCAGGCACGCTCGATGACCTTTCCTATACCGTTGAAGACCGTAAACAGGCCGAGGCGTTGCTTGCCGGAGAAAATCGCCTGCTCGAGATGCTCGCCACCGGCTGTACGCTCTCAGAAATCCTTGATGCGTTGTGCCGGCTCATCGAAAATCTTGCGAGCGGATCCCTCTGTGGAATCGTGCTGGTCGATCCAATCAGCCATCGATTGAAGCACGGTGCAGCGCCCAGTCTTCCCCTCGGCTACAACGAGTCGATCCATGGCAGACCTGTGAATATCTATTCAGGTCCCTGCGCCATGGCGGCATTTCTCAAAGAACAAGTGATTGCTGCCGATGTCGCGTCGGACACACGATGGGACACATATGAATGGCGCACGCTGGCAATGGCGCATGGACTGCGGGCTTGCTGGTCCACTCCGATACGGTCATCCGATGAAAAAGTATTGGGCACCTTCGCGATTTACTCGCGCGAACCTGGTAGCCCTAGTGCGTACCATCAACACCTCATCGGACAGATCACGCATCTGGCGACGGTCGCAATTGAGCATAAGCATAGGGAGGAGAAGCTCCGCCAAGATGAACAGGAGCTGCGACGCATCACCGACGCGATCGCTCAACTCATTTGTGTCCTGGGACCCGATGGGAAAACTCTCTATGCGAATCGATTTGTGCTCGACTACAGCGGACTGAGCTTGGAAGATGTCATGGCGGATGACTTTCGCGCACGATTTTTTCACTCTGATGATATCGAGAGATCACAGAACGAGCGCCAGCATGCGCTCGAACGCGAAGCCCCATTTGAATTGGAGCTACGTGCTCGCCGGAAGGATGGGCAATATCGGTGGCTTCTGATCCGCTATAACCCCTTGCAGGACGAAGAAGGACAGGTCATTCGCTGGTACGCGACGGGAACCGACATCGACGACCGCAAACGAGACGAAGAGAGGACGCAAAAAGAAAACTTGGCGTTGCGCGAAGAGATCGATCAGTCTTCGATGTTTGAAGAAATCGTCGGCTCGTCGGACGTCATCCGCACAATATTGACGCAAGTCGCCAAAGTGGCGCCGTCGGATTCCACGGTACTCGTGCTGGGTGAGACCGGGACGGGCAAGGAGCTGATCGCTCGGGCCATTCACAAGCGCTCGAAGCGGTCATCCCGGGCGTTTATTACCGTCAATTGCGCGGCGATCCCCGCTTCGCTCATTGCCTCTGAGCTGTTTGGACACGAAAAAGGAGCATTTACGGGGGCGATGCAACGGCGTCTCGGGCGATTCGAACTGGCCGATGGCGGGACGATCTTCCTTGACGAAATCGGGGACCTGCCCGCCGAAACCCAAATCGCTTTACTGAGAGTGCTCCAAGAGGGGGAGATTGAACGGGTCGGCGGCAACCGCGCGATTTCCGTGAATGCGCGCGTGCTGGCCGCCACAAATCGCGATCTGAAGGCAGCCATGGCGGCAGGCACATTTCGCCAGGATCTGTTTTACAGGCTAAATGTCTTTCCAATCCAGGTCCCACCCTTACGCGAACGGATGGACGATATCCCGTTACTCGTCACCTACTTGATTGAACGCTACGCGAAGAAGGCCGGGAAAAAAATCAAGAATATACAGAAAGAGACCTTGGAGCTGTTTCAGGCCTACGACTGGCCCGGCAACATTCGCGAACTACAGAATGTCATCCAGCGAGCTATCGTGCTGTGCGAGAGCGAAACATTTTCCGTTGACGAGACCTGGTTGAAACGGGAAAAGCCCCGGCTGTCGGGGTCGGTGATTCCCCTAGGCGCCACACTTGCCGAGCAAGAAAAGGACATCATTGAAGCCGCGTTGGCGGATTGCGGAGGCCAGGTCAGCGGCCCTACCGGCGCCGCTGCCAAGCTTGGACTCCCGAGGCAGACGCTTGAGTCGAA
>DATIQH010000190.1:0-13731 GCA_035471155.1 Nitrospiraceae bacterium
GCTCCATGTCATCAAAATATTGCAGGTAGAGTCTGACGCGCTGGGCGGCACAGGCCAGGCCGAATGGTTCGCCGACTATGCGCAATGGGAGTCCGCACAAGAACGAAAAGCGGCTGAACAGACTCGTGCCTCGTCACGCCCCTCTAAGGCATCTCGAACCGAGGGGGAATCGACTCCGAAGGCGAAACGAACAGGCTTGTCCTATCGTGAGCAAAAGGAATGGGCGAAGATGGAGCAGCGAATCCTTCAGGCCGAGGAGACCATCGCTGCCTGTCAGGCCGCAGTGGAAGATCCTGCCATCGCCTCCGACGCGGCGGCGCTACAAGAACGATCCGAGGCCCTGGACGCAGCCCGTGCTGCGGCTGAACGGCTCTATAACCGCTGGACCGAACTTGAAGGGAAACAGACGGAGTCCGCCGGACAGCCCCAGGCCTAATAACTACGGTTCATCTGGTTTGTCTTGTTTATTTGGTTTGTTTGGTCGAACGAGGCTAACTAGATTAACCAGAGTACCGGCCGGTTCTCACGATTCATTGATGTCGGGAGAGCCGCCTCATCCCCCGCAGCGGTTGCAGACGGTGGACGTAATCTTGGCATTGAGCTTTTCTTCCAGATAGTCTTCAAGCCGTTGCCAAAGCCCGCTGGTCGTCCGGACTCGCTTACATTTGGTGCAGAGGCAGAGTGTGCCTCGAAGGATTTTCAGTTCGTCCACCGTCCGAGTCAACTCTTTGGTCTTGACCTCAAGCTCGCGCTCGTGTTCTTCCAAGTTATCGTATTCCTCTTTGACCGTCATCGCCGTCGAGACACGAGCGACCAATTCCACCGGGATTACCGGTTTGCGAATATAATCCGTCGCGCCGGCTGTATAGGCATCCATGAGATCAGGTGGGTCCGTTTTTGCTGTCACGACGATGACCGGCAGATGCTTGAGTCGCTCCTCTGACCTGATACGACGGCAGGCCTCCAGTCCATCCATACCAGGCATCAAGAGATCCATCAGGACGACGTCAATTCGTTCGGATGGACAGGAATCGGCACCGATGCCTATACGTTTCAATGCCTCATCGGCCGACTCCGCAAACAGCAACGATCGATAACCGGCTGTCTGCAGCATCATCGCAAGCAATTCACGCTGCTCTTTAGAATCATCGACGATCAGAATACTCATAGCCGCATCTCCTTGCGATCACTCGTCCCACGCGTCACGCAACACGTTCTGTAGCCCTTGCAAACTGTTTCAACATCAAACTCTCACCTCGATAAAAATATAACCTCAAAGAGCATGAGAACCTAATTATTTTACGTAATCCACAGACAGAAGGAGACCACCCCATCGTCGCGGATCGGATAGCGTAATACCGATGGATACATTGAAAGGTGGAAGGCGTTTGGACGATCGTGAGGGGCATACTTTAGCACATCGAGGACCGATAGAGTCAGGAGCGATGAGTACACTCATGCTCCTATACATTAGCGGATGGCCTGGATGAGTCCTCCATTGCGCGCGTCCAACGAGGGCTTTCTCAAGCCGCGCGTTGCGCGAGCACAGAGGACTCATCCAGGCCATCCCTCCCCCTCGCGCCCTTGCAGGCCGTGGCAAAATCTGTACAATGCCGTGATGCGCCCATGGGTATCACTCTGCACATTACTGATTGTCACATTCGCCTTCACCGCATCTGGCTGTGAAACGACCGATCGAGCCCTCACGGCTGCTGGACGAGTCGCCAGAGGCCAGTCGGGACAGGCCATCATCGATCTCGCCGCGGGAAAAGATCCGGCGCAGATTGCCAAGCGACGTCTCGACCAATATGCGCGCAACCCTGAAGCGCTGCTCAGAGATTTGCGCGAGGCCAAAAAAGACTTTGAGGCCATCCTCGCCGTCCTAGGAGTGAATGTCGGAAAGACTTGGGGGAAAAAGGAAGTCCAACTGCCCGAACGCAAAAAATATGTGAAGTACACGCAAAACTATAAGAGCCGGGCGATCGTCGACTTCGATTCAGGCGAGATCCTGGTCGAGACACTGGACGATCAAGACCCTCAACGAAGTCTCAAGAACGCCGTCGTGACAACGCTCTTGACCCCGCAAGATCCCCGATCAGTCGATTTATTTTCCGATAAAGAAATCGTCCTCACAGACGACAAGGAGCCCTACCTCTTCGGCCTCGTCCTCGATCAGAAGAATAGACCGATACGCTCGCCTGAGGAAGCCGAGCCCTTTGCCGCGTATATTCTCGAAAAGAAATATGCCACGCGGGTAGTCGACCAAGAGGGAACCAAGAAGACAGTCCATCTCGTCACGATGGATATGGTCTCCAATCTTCCGATGAAACAGGCGGAGAAATATCGAACGCTGGTTCACCGGTTTGCAGAGCAATATAACATCAGCCCCAGCCTGGTCTTCGCGGTCATCCGCACAGAGAGTAATTTTAATCCCTATGCCGTCAGTTCGGCGCCCGCCTATGGACTCATGCAACTGGTCCCGACGAGTGGCGGCCGTGAAGCCTACCGAAAGGCAAAAGGCCAGGACGTGGCTCCCTCACGGGATTATCTGTTCGATCCCGCCAACAATGTCGAGTTGGGAACCGCCTATCTGAATGTGTTGATGTTTAATCAGCTGGAGGCCGTGGATCACGATGTGTCGCGCGAGTACTGTGTGATTGCCGCCTACAATACCGGCCCGAGCAACGTCTTCCGCACCTTTTCGCGGGACCGCACCACTGCTGTCAACCAGATCAACAGCCTTCAACCGGCCGGCGTCTATGACCAGTTGCGCAAGAAACTGCCGTATGAAGAGACACGCAATTACTTGGAAAAAGTGACCGGCTACCGCAAATCGTTCGTCAACTCGTCCGAGAGCTCCAGCCAATGAAACGAGGAAGGTCTATCTGGTCTATTTCGTCTGTCTGGTTCATCTGGTTTGCCTCATTGAACTGAACAAACAAGACAGAACAAACGAAACAAACCAGAACAATCCGCCGGTTTTCATGCTTCGCAGAGGTCGAGAGCGCTGCAGGAGGTTTCTCTCAGCACGAGTTGCACTTCTGATCCCGCACATCGTAGACGGTCACTCCGCGTCGCCGATCGAGTTCGATCGTACAGCAGGCTTCCAACATTCTTTTCAGTTGGCGACGCCCCCGTTGCACGCGGGATTTCATCCCGGAGAGTGAGAGGCCGAGCTGTACGGCGGCGGCCTGCTGAGTAAGCCCTTCAAGATCGACCAAGGTGACCGCCTGGCGATAGTCTTCGGACAACTGCTCGATCATGGGACGGAGGCAGCCGGCCAACTCCGTGCGGAGCTGGCTGGAGTCTTCAGAGGCCGCCACCCTGGAGGACAATGACTGATGGGCTTCGAGATCTGCCGCAAGACCTGCGGGCATTTCTCTCCGGCGCCCCGGTGCGCGATAGTGATCGATGATCGCGTGACGCGCAATCTGGTAGATCCATGAAATCAGCCGACTCTGATCTTTTAACCCATCGAATCCTCGCTGCATCTTGAGCCAAACGTCCTGCACAACGTCGTCTGCCTCATCTTCACTGGCAACACGCTTCGCGATGAACGCGCGGAGGCCTGCATGGATATCTTGCCACATCTCCTGCACATGAGCTTCCATGTCAATCCCTCCGCCATTCATGTCCATACGGTACTGCTCTTTGTTCACACCTCGCAAGCAGCCGGTTCGGACACACCGTGACTCTTGGGCACGCAGCAACCGTTATTTCTCAATGTTCCCGTGACGGCCAACTGCTCATGAACCGTGAAGACTTCCCAGGGATTGCCGTCCGGGTCGGTAAACCAGAGCTTGTCTTGCCGCGCGAAGCAACAGGCTATGTTCTCCTCGACCTTTTCGAGAATGCCCTGTTCTTGCAACCGCTGCTTCCAACTCGCAATGTCGGCGATAGATTCGACTTCGATGCCTAGATGGTTCACTGCGCTCACCCTGCCGGTGGACGACACGAGCGACAAGTTCAGCGACGGCTCCAGCAGATCAAACTTGGCATAGTCCGTCGTCTGCTTCTGCGGCGCGACACCAAAGACCTTCTTATAGAACTCAACCGAAGCGGGCACGTTGCGCACGTTGAGAGAAAGATGAGGTCTCATGGGGTTCTCCTTTCGAATAAATGGGAAGGCACCATGCCTCCCCCTCACTTCTATAGACGGAGAACCCCTTAAAAGGACGCAAGCCGCGCTGCGTGAAGCGCAACAGGCTAGTTCCTATGGCTAATTCGGTCTGTCTGGTCACTTTGGTCTATTTGGTTTGTCTGTGTTGTACGGGCCCATTGTTGACGCAGGCTGTCCGAGTACCATGTGCCTGCTCGGAGAGAAAGTGTGTGTCCTGACACGACTCACACCGATGCGTACGACGTCTGTGTGTCGGGCGTACGCACATGCTCCGGCCTCACTCCCAGTCCGATCATCCGGGCGGGGATCCGACGGAGAAATGGAATCGACGCCAATAGCCGGATGGCGAACGGTGGCGAGAATCTATCCTTATCGGTGAGGGCGCGCCTGATGACGCGATTCTGAATAGCGAGCTGCACTCGTTGCGTCATGCGGGTCGGCCACTCACGCCGCTCCTGGACCCTGCGTAAATCTTCGGTCGTAACCGGGCCGGCGCGCAGCGGAGCGGCCAAGAGATTCGCCGTCGCGACCGCATCCTGGATAGCCAGGTTGATCCCGACACCCCCAACCGGCGACATCGCATGCGCCGCATCACCGATGCAGATCAGTCCTGGGCGATACCACTGGCGCAGCCGGTCTACCTGAACCGTCAATAGCTTAATCGGCTCCCAGTCGCGGAGTTCGCCGACACGGTCGGCCAGGAACGGCGCGAGCTGCGCAACCGCATCACGAAATGTCGGCATCCCTTCTTCCTGAAGCCGGCTTCTCGATCCTTTTGGAATCACGAAGCCGCACTGCCAATAGTCCCCCCTGTTCAGCATGATGAAGATGCGACCCGCGTCGAATCGGCCCATGGGATCTCCTGGATCGCTTGGCTTCCGGGAAAGACGGAACCACAGGACATCCATGGGCGCGCCGAATTCTTCGATCGAGAGGCCGGCCTTCGCACGAACGACTGAGTGTCGACCATCGGCTCCCACTACTAGGTCGGCGCGCACCTCGAGCGGACCATCTGACGTATTCGCACGGATTCCCGTCAGAGAGCCAGACTCTTCGATAAGATCCGTTACGTCAGCTTGCCTCCTCAGCTGAAACGTCGGATACCGCGCCGCCTCTTCGGCAAGAAAGTTCAAAAAGTCCCATTGCGGCATGAAGGCGACGAAGCGACAATGCGTCGAGAGAGACGAGAAATCCGCCACTGTGAGCGCCAGATCGCCGAACTGAGCGTTGATCCGCGGTACTTTCTGGTGGGGCAAGGTCAGAAGACGCTCCAACACGCCCAGCTCGTGCATGACTTCCAGCGTCGATGGGTGGATGGTGTCGCCCCGGAAGTCACGGAGAAAGTCGGCGTGTTTCTCCAACACCACAACATCCACGCCGGCGCGCGCAAAGAGGAAACCCAGCATCATCCCGGCCGGGCCGCCTCCCGCAATGCAACATCGCGCCGATATCGGTTTCATAATGACACTGCCTCCCTTTGCTGGAAGGAAGCACAGACAGCTAGCATTCGCCGGCCGCTAGCGGCGAGTACGCATACAGCAATCCGTCGTGTGATCGTTCACCAACCCCACGGCCTGCATGTAGGCATAGACGATCGTGCTGCCGACAAATCGGAAACCGCGCTTCTTGAGATCCTTCGATAGGGTCTCACTTTGGGGGCGTGTGGCAGGAACTTGCGACATACGTGCCCACCGATTCACTTTCGGCTTCCCGCCGACAAACTTCCAGACATAGCGATCGAATGAACCGAACTCTTCCTGAACGGCGAGAAATGCCTGCGCGTTGGTCACCGCCGAGTCGATCTTGAGCCGGTTCCGAATGATACCGGAATTCTTCAGCAGCAGGGCTTTTTTCTTTGCCGTAAATCGCGCCACCTTCCTGGGGTCGAATTCCGCAAACGCCCGACGATAGCCATCCCGCCTCAGCAAAATCGTTTCCCATGTCAGACCAGCCTGCGCGCCTTCCAGCAGCAACATCTCGAAATGCCTCCGGTCATCGTGAATCGGCACCCCCCATTCATGGTCATGATAGACGATAAAATGCGGCTTGCCACCGACCCATCCGCAACGGGTCTTGCCATCGGCAATCGGAGGCAGGTACTTGGTCATCGGCAGAGCCATCGGCTCATGAATTTAACCACTCTCTCTATCTAGAAACAGGGATAAACCATTTGGGCCTCATACGACCGAAGTCGGTCCGCACGTGGCGGCGAAGCGCGCGCTTCGAATCGAGCACGACAGGTCCGTGAGGCCCACGCCAAAATACCACCCAATGCCAGAACGGGCGACCCTGTTCTTTGTGCCATTTGACAGCAAGCAGCGCAAGATTCGGCAGAGCCTTCCATGAGGTGAAAGGCACTTCGGCACTTGCCGATCTGATGCCGAACTCCTTGAGCAGCCTGCGAACATGGCGAGTCCCAGACCACAACCTCGAATCGTCTGCAAAAATGCCGAGCCGACCCGCCTCACGCTGCGCCGACCAATAACTCACACCGGCCAGCGCCGCCACGCTCGCAATACCGCACCCTGTCTGTTCACGTTGCACAACCGGCTTCATGACCACTCCACTTTTAGCTTCCGTCAGACAAATATGTTGAGCTTTCCGTTTGATAGAAAACCAGCTCCCTGTCGAATTGAAGCAGAGGCGCCGAGAACACTGACAGATACGATGCCAGGCTGATTCAGGGTATCACGCGCGCCGTCACCTGTGATACGTTCGTAGGCCAGCACACCCCACCCTGACAGCATGAGATTATGCCTGCACAGACCTTACGCATCGCATTGCTCCATCTCGCACCTATCCCCGGCGATCTCACGAGAAACCGCCGACTTGTCGAAAAGGCAGTCACTGCTGCAGCACAACTCGGCGCAACGTGGATCATCACGCCCGAACTCATTGTCACCGGCTATACCTTTGCGGACAGCATCGAGACAGAGTGGATTGTGCCGCAGCCCGACTCGTGGATGACGCGCTTGTCCCGGCTTGCCGCCCAACTGCGCGTGGCATTGTTCCTGTCCTGCCCCGAGCAGGACCGAAAATCCCGCAAGCTCTACAACAGCCTGTTCGTAATCGCAGCGAATGGAGCCATCCTCGGCGCGCACCGGAAAATCAATACATTGCGAGTGGGATCAGAGGCCTGGTCGACCCCCGGAACGCAGGCAGTCGCCATTTCAGTTCCTCCGTTCACGCGTGTCGGAATGTTGATCTGTGCGGATGCCTGTACGCCGGAGATCGCTCAAAGCTTACGAAACCAGGGAGCGCAACTGCTGGTCTCATCAGCCGCGTGGGCCCCGGGCCTTCATGGCCCGAACGGTGAATGGGAACGATGCACCCGCGACACAGGGCTCCCGCTCATTGTCTGCAATCGAACCGGGCCGGACAAAACGCTCGATTTTCGCCAGGCCGAAAGTGTGGTGGCCAAGGACGGGAAGCGCCTGCTGTCCTTGTCTTCAGCACGGTCAGCGGTGTTTGCGATTGAGTGGGACCTGGGAAAACAGACATTAGCGACTGAGGACTATCGGACCCTCTACCTCTAGCGGGCTGTGGTTTGTCTGGTTGAACCAGAGCAATAAGCGGATTCTCGCGCTTCACGCGATACGGGCGCTGGCAAAATTCTTCAACATCCAGCTAACAGGGAATATTCACGGCCGGGTCGCACAGCAACGGCGGGATGGCCGGGGGACGCATGTACCGGCTTGAGGGATCTTGATACCCCATCGCCCCCTTGATCGGCGGGCCGCCTGGCATTCCCGGGAGCCCTCGTCCGGCAAAGCCAAACCTCTTCCCGACAGCTGAACTCATTGTGGAACCAGCCCCGGAAGCTGGCACTGATGTGGGTCCGATATTGGTTGGGCCGGACACTCCAACACTCGGTTCGGCTTGCGGAGTCGGTTCGGCTTGAGTCTGAACTGGAGGCGTGGTTGGCACTGGTGGCGGCGTCTGTGCGCCACATGGATTCGCCAGAACGCTGGCAGCAAGCAGAACCGACATCACCGCGACATGCCACATTGCATCACCAATGTCGGACAGAAGCGTAACTTAGCTGGATTCTAACGAGACGAAAGTCAATCACGCAATGCCACTTTTCGCTGGCGGTTTCTGCTATATTATTTCGCTTGCGTGCGGTGACACCGACGCGCTGATCAACAAGCGATGGCCATCGGCGTTCGGCAAGGTACAAAGGATGGCATCGAGTACAATACTGTCGTCAGTAACCAGATAGAGAAGGATTGATCGATGAAGACCTCACAGAGGGATGAGCTTCTCGGGACAATTACGTGGTGGGGCTTTCATGCTCTCCTCGCGTGGATGGGAGCCTGGCACTTTATTTCTCGAGACCTTAGCGATGGAAGCTTCCTCGCGTCGGATTTATTCGCCGGCAGCCTTCTGGTCTCCACGGGACTGTCTCTGCTTCGGCTGTCTGTGGGCTGCCACCTGCTTCGCTTCGTTGCTCTCCTGGGCATCTTGTTAGTGGTATATCGTGTATGGGAGGGAAAGGCCGACTGGGGTAACCTGACCGATGTGGCCATCTGGGCATATACGTTTTACTCCTTCGGCCCAAGTAGCTGGCGATATTCCCTGTATTCACCACTAGGCGTCTTTGGAAAGTTGAAGACATAGAAGCCGGGCCATTCGAGGGAACAGAGGAAAGGGGCTCGGGATGTTCCTACCCTGCGCTCAATCGCACCCAGAGCGATTACCCCTGAGAGTCACGCATGGCGGCGCGATCACTCCTTGCCACAGGCAACTTCCCACAGAGCTTGATTCATACTTTCTGGATCAACTGATAGCCAGTTGTCTCTGTCTACGTATCCATTAGCCCGTATACCGGTTGCCATACGGTGCGAGAACTCCGTGAATGCGAGCAATCGAAGGCGTTTCTCCGCGCAGTCGAATTGTTTATGCGTCTCTGTAGACATAAATCTGGTGGGCCCTCTCGCACTCCCCTGCATCCACTTAAAGTCGATCAACTGCCACATCGTCACCAAATCCCCTTCTCTGCGAATGCTGTCCGGATCGACATACACAGTCTGTAGACCCGGTAAGAGATAGTCTTTCTCCACCGCCACCCACTCCGCAGACGCTGGAACACTATTGAGAAACAGGAGCGCGGCCAGTGGCCAACAACCGGAAAAGCAGGCCAGCGACAGCGTAACACGCATATTCATGAAGGCTCGTCGTGAAATTGCTGAGCCGCGTTGCGAGACCGGCGCCCGGAACGCAGGGGACTGCTTCCAACATCTGCGGCGGCGCCTGTCCTGTTGCTCCTCAGACAGAGATACGCGCCAAAATAAAGATCGAGCAACAACCCCACTGGGTCTCCAGCTCGTAGTCGGCAGGCAAACACTGTGTCGATTCAACTAAAACGGAATGCGGACGCCTAGTTGGAACTCATTCGGAGAGACGCCTTGCCCAAACTGACTTCGAAGCCCAAGGTCGCTCGACGCGGGAGGCTCTCCACCCAAGGAACGATTGAACTCTGAACCGTAGCCTCCAGAAAACCCTGCCCCAACATATGGCAACAAGGTTTTTCCGCCAAGTAAGTAGCGACCGCTGATCGAGAGAACGTCTCGAAAGTCTGAAGATGAGGCAGACGCTGAAGGCGCCACGATTGGAAATTGTGATGGAACATCGTTGTTCAGCGTGCTCAAAGAGAGCTGACTAGACTTCTCTCCATGGGCAGCAGAGCCCGCGATGACAGGATCCCGCCCTGCAATTCCCTGCGAAGTGGCGGCAAGAACGGCAATCAATACCATCGACGCGACCGCAATATACTGCTTCATGTTGTACATCATACAAATGAAACTCTCTCTTCACAAGCCTGTCTCCTGACAGGCGGTTTCCACACACGATTCACTGTGCTCCGCTTATTGAACCGAATGGCATAGCCATCAAATCGGGCTATCATCAAGCACAATTGAGCGTGCGGCACCCGATTCATTCCACCACCCAGATCGTGAAGCCCTTGGCGTCGCGCAGTATGTGATCGGTCGTGCCGCCGCCGAAGATCTGTTTGATTCGAGACGTTCCCTGCCGTCCCACGACGATGGTCTCGTGATGTCCGCTGCGCGCCTCTTCGAGAATGTTCCTGGCAATATTGTCCTCATGGCCATACTTCACCGCGACGTGGCTCATGTCGAATCCGGATTGTGCCAGTGTCTCGCATGCTTCCTTCAAGACATGGCAATCGGATTCCCGTTCCTTTCGAATCCAGGCTTCCTGCTCATCGCGCAACTGCACGCCCAATTGCGCCTCAGCGGCAGGATTCTCCGACCCGCCATGCTCCAGCAATCCCCGCGGCATGGGTTTGAGCACATGAAAGAGGGTAATGACGACATCGGGTGTCCGGCCCAGAAGAGAGCCAACATACTGGACAACCCGATGAGAGTTCTCGGATTCATCGACGGCCAGAAGAATTCGCATAGCGACCTCCATGGCAAAAGACACAGGGAGCAGCGATCGCTACATTATCCTCCTCCAGATCAGCCGATACCAGGGGCTGCCAAGGCAAGCCCACACTCGATCGCCTGGGGCTAGGAGCCTATCCAACATTGCCTTCGTAGCGAGACGAAAGAGCAGCACACTTATTCAGGATGCTCAAAAAGGCCAGACCTCTTACCCTCCCACCCCCGGCGCGCCGAGACGCGCCTTGTCCCATGCAAGGCCGCAGCGAGCGACCCAAGATAGTTCTTCCAAGCTCGCTCGTTCTCTCTCTAGGGATGGGGGCTGATTGATCTTCTACTGCGCGCAACTTTCTCACCCGCCCACCCACTGGCACGCCGAGACGTGCCATTAGCCCGGGCGAGAGCCTTCCGATCCCCTATACTTCCCTTTAGGGGAGTGGCCAAGGTTGCCCTTTACTGCGCATCGAACGAGCACAGTTTCACCGTGCGCGTTCTGCGAGCAAGAAGGGCACCTGGCCGCTCCCCCTCCTCATCCTTCTGAGGCCGCGCGTTGCGCGAGCACTGAAGATCATCAGGCCCCATCCCCTCCACTTTTTCAGCATCCTGTTAGTAGTTATGGAAGGATGATCGCTTGCTCGGAGTGGCCGATCGATTTGAGCGTCGTTTCCAGCGCGTCGGTCATCGGCGGGGGGCCGCAGAGAAAAATCACGGTGTCTGGACCTGGGGGAGGCAGATGCCCGCGGAGAATGGCCTCCGTGATGCGGCCCGTGCCTTGCGACCAACCCGCAGGCGGCTGCTCTAGCACATGATAGCAATGGAAGCTCGCATGCTCGCGCACATCCTCGTCCCACTCCTCTCGGAAGATGATGTCGGCCTCGGCCTTGTTAGCAAAGACCAGAAACAACTCGACCGGAAGGCTCTGGGCAAGAATCCAGCGAATGATGGAAATCATCGGAGTGATGCCCGTGCCGCCTGCGACAAATCCCACCTGCTTCGCCATACCGTCCACCCAATGGCCGCCAGAGTTCGGCCCACTCATCAGCACGCGGTCGCCAGGCCCCTGCTCATGGAGATACTTCGACACTGTGCCAGTTTCGTACCGTTTGACCGTCAAATCGAAGTACCCGGTGGCGCCGGGCATCGACGACGGCGTGTAGGGCCGCTTCACTGTTTTCCCGTCGATCGTCGCATGGACATACAGATAATCGCCGGGCAGCATGTCCAACGTGGCATCGTCTGGCAGGGCAAAGCAAAATGTCTTCGTATCGTGGGTATCGCGATGAATAGCCGTGAGCTCGTAGGACACAGGCGTCTTCGACTTGATGCGCGTAACAGGCTCCACACTCATGCGCCTATCATACGTTCGTCGGAGAACGGTCGCAACTGAGAAAACGGGCGCGATGAAGCCAGCTTCAGTCAGAGCGCATCCAGCACCACCATGGCACGGGGTTGACTGCAGCGTCAGGAGTGTTATCAATAATCAGTACCAAGAAACACTGAGATGTGACCGGCAGAAGCTGGAGAAATTTGCAGTATGGCAGGTGGCAAAACACTGCATGGGGGAGCGACGGAAGGGGTGAAGGGTTTGCACGAGGCCGGGCCCAACGCCGCCGGAGCGGCCGAAAGGAGCCCTATGTGGTTACTAGTCATTGTGCTCCTAAACATCGTGCCGGGGTTCGAAAAAATCACCGTGTTGAATAAGTTTGCCACGTCTGAGGAGTGCCAGATTGAAAGAAATCGCATCGCCTTTGAGATGGCGGCAGCCTATCCCAATGACCGTGATTTTGTCATTGCCTGTCAATTGAATCCAAAGCACAGCTCATAAGAGCGGCTGAAGGGAGGAAGGGAGCGTCAGCGTTGGCCTATATGCGGCTCGTCCAACACGCACATGCTTATCGTGCGCGTTCTGCGAGCAAGAGGACGACTAGGCCATCCTCATCTCTTCTTGTCGGCGAACGCTTCATCTTTTTCCGCCCCCTCCCTCGGCTTCCACTCCAGGCTGTAATATTCTCCGCGATCTCGCGCCCAGGGATCGAACGCGTTCACCACCCCCTGGAGCTCCTCGGCTAGTTCCGGCATCGTTCGCAGCAACACACGTTTCATCGGAGAGATTGGCTGTTGATGGCCGTTGGGCGCTCCCTCTTCGATCATTTCCGGACCAGGCCCATTCTTTGTAACCCACTCGACGCCAAGCGCGTTGTAAAACTCCGGGCGGAAACTGGAGGTAAAGAACCGGTCGCTGAAGAGGCGACGCGAGGCATTGAGAATGAATACGACAAATTGGGTTTCGGAAATGGCGAAGCCATGCGGCCGCCTAAATTCCGCCAGCCAGCCGACCACGGTATCGACGTCCTCGATGTTGTCGATCAGACTGCCGTTGGAATGACCCAGACAGTTGTTGATCGGCGACTTGTCGTCGTTCAACTGCGCCTCGGTGATGTTCTTGGACGCATCGCACTGATGTTGCCCATATACCTCACGTAACGTTTTCACGAGTTGTTCCTGCTTGAGCCTGACTGAAGAATTCTGAGGCACACGCGTATCGACGAAGTCGTCGAAGCTGGTCAGCTGCTTCAACCCATACTGCCGGCGGAATTCGTTGTAGCGCGGGACTCCCCGCTCCCGGTCTCGGATGAGATCGAGCGCGGCCACGTCGATCTGTTGCGTGGAAGACTGCAAGCGATTCATCTTGAGATTCTGCAAAAATTGAGGATGGTTCTGGAGCGTCAGCGCCCCCAGGCGCTGACGGACCATGCTGAGCGCCCAATTGGACAAACTCTTCTGCCGCATAGCCTCAGTCGCCTTGCCGCGAAACGTCTCGATCACCGGCATCTTGTGCCGAATGATGTTCGGCTCGTTGTCCCATTCACGATATTCGATCAGGTCCGGCAGCAACGGGTGTAACCGGTACACCGTGATGAACTCTTCGGGAAAATTGAAGGGGGAGCCGAAATGGTTCACGCCTCCGTTGATATGATCGTCGTTTTTCAAGTCCCAGCGGTCTTCTTTGTTGGGATTGATCAGGCCCACGAGCGGAACCCCATCATAGACTCGATTACCCAACCCGAAAATGCCGGGTCCGGCGGCGAAAGCTGCATAGAGGCTATTCGCCTTCTTGGCATCCTCTGAGTCTCCAAGGCGCCGCACGACCTCCTTCAGCGCCTCCGCCACCGCCTCATGCTTCGCGAAGACTCCTCCCCAGTTGGC
>DATIQH010000191.1:0-4843 GCA_035471155.1 Nitrospiraceae bacterium
GGCGTGGCGGAAGTTCTCCAATTCGAATTCAGCGTCCGTCGAAAAAAATTGAGCGAGGTTGAGCGAAGCCAGATTGCATGCGGTATCATCGAGGAACATATATTCGGAACAGGGGTTGGAGGCATTGATACGGCCATCTTCTGGACAGGTATGCCATTCGTTGATGGTGGTGTCGTATTGGGTGCCGGGATCCGCGCAAATCCAGGCGGCCCAAGCAATTTGATCCCAGAGATCCCTTGCCTTGATGGTCTTCGAGACTTTTCCATCTACCCGTCGCTTGAGTTGCCAATCGCCATCCGCCTCCAACACCGCAAAAAAATCGTTGGGAATGCGGACACTGTTGTTCGAGTTTTGGCCGGACACCGTTTGGTAGGCCTTGCCGTCCCAATTCGTGTCGTACTCGTGAAATACAAAATGCGTGAACCCTTGCTGCGCGTATGAAAACATCCGTTGAACATAAGCTTCTGGAACCGCATCCCGCCGGGCAGCTGTCAAGGCCTCCCTGAGGATAGGATTTTGCTTGGCGTCTACCTCAATTTTCATCTGACCAGCTTCATCGACAATGTGACACGCCTTGAGGATGGCGTTGAGACGCTGTGCGCAGATTTTCGAACCGGTCACCATGGCGGCGACTTTTTGCTCTTCCACCACCTTCCAATTGATAAATTCTTCAATGTCCGGATGATCCAAATCCAGGCAGACCATTTTGGCAGCCCGTCTGGTCGTCCCACCAGACTTAATGGCGCCTGCCGCACGATCGCCGATGCGAAGAAAAGACATCAACCCTGATGAGCGCCCACCGCCGGACAACGGTTCGGCATCACCGCGAAGTCTGGAAAAGTTGGTGCCGGTTCCTGATCCGTACTTGAACAGGCGCGCCTCTCGCACCCAGAGATCCATGATACCGCCTTCGCTGACTAAATCGTCGTCAACAGATTGGATAAAGCAGGCGTGCGGTTGTGGATGCTCGAACGCATTGGTGGCTTTGACGACTTCGCGTGTCGTCGGGTCAACATAAAAATGTCCTTGCGCAGGCCCTGAGAGTCCGTAGGCATAATGAAGCCCGGTGTTAAACCACTGAGGAGAATTGGGCGCGGCCATCTGATGCGCGAGCATGTAACAGAGTTCATCGTGGAACGCGTCGGAATCTTCCGGGGTCTTAAAATAGCCGAAGTTCTTCCCCCAGAAAGTCCAACAACCAGCGAGCCGTTCAAACACCTGTCGAGAGTCACGCTCTCCTCCCAACTGCGGCTTGCCATCAGGCCCGACGATCGGATTCCCCTGCTCATCTCGCTGCGGCACCCCGGCTTTCCTGAAGTATTTCTGGGCAAGAATATCGATCGCGAGCTGGGACCAGGGTTCGGGAATGTCGATATTTTCCAACTTAAACACGGTCGATCCGTCGGGATTACGAATTTCCGACGAACGCTTCACGAACGGCAGGTTTTCATAGGGACTTTGCCCGCGATGTGTAAATCGGCGTTCTATTCTCACGATTTCCCCTCCCCAGTCTGCGTAATTTTATAGAGTCTTGCGTTCAATCCCAAATGGGAACAATCTGTCTTCAATTCAATATGGCAATGAGCGTTACGCACCCTACTAAATCAAGCACGCCATCTACATATAGCGATCTAGAATAATTGTCAATACAAAATGTAGTGGTCTGACTGGGGAAACTGAGGAAATTCTGTGGATAACCGCAAATGGCTGGGAAACACCAGCTTTCGAGAGTTTAGACCGACTTATACACAGAATTGTGATCGAAAATAGACCATATATTTGATATCCATAGAAAAACCCAACGATATAAAAACTAAAATACACGGCGGCCGAGTGCCAGAATGGCTTCATCGACTCCTTCAATAGGGATGAACTGGTTGCCGATACCGATCACCACCACCCGATGACCCAACACCGTAGTTTCAAACCGGCTGAGGACTCCCCAATTTTGCCGTATGGTGTGAGGACGCACCATGCTATTGAGCAACTCCTGACTATGCCTGCGAAAAATATTCTTGACCACCGTTCCTTCCCGTTCAGGCGTGGACTGATCCATTCGATCCATCGCCTTGGTGAGTTCGGATTGCAAGAAAGCCAGATAGTGATCCGTGGTGGGATTCGTGAGCGCCAGTATGACACTCACAGCCAATACTGCCACAACCAGGCTTAACCGCAGGAGGCTCATATAAATCCTTCGTTATTGCTGAACCGAAGGCCCACGGCTCCCCTTTGACAATCAACAGCCGGATGACTAGCCTACGACCCTAGGTTTGTGGCGGCAACCATGCTGCTCACATTGCGTCCATCAGGAGGATACTCATGTTTGTCTGGAGCAAACGTCTCGTCGCAGCCTTGTTAGGCCTATTTGTGCTTACGTTGGGATTTTTATTCCTCAATACAGCGCCGGACAACATGAGCGGCCTCACAACATATGTAACGGGCTGGGTGGCTATCAACTACATTGGCTTGATTATCTGGGTCTTTGTTTGGATGATCGATCAAGCCCGCATGCGTGGGAAGAACGTCTGGATTTGGCTGATCCCCTTCGTCTTGGTACCCCTTCCCACTTTGATGCTGTTCGTCTTGTTCCTCCAGCGCCGTATACGGCCGTCATAGATCGGCTACACCGGCTCTGGCTTGCGCATCACGATCGCCTTCTCGATCTAACTGCGCACGGAGAACCCACACCAGCCAGATCCCTGGCAGCGCAACCAGAAATGACCAGAAGAAAAACTGTGCCCAGCCGACCAGTTCAACCAGCTCAGCAGAGGGACGACCGGAGAACACTCGCCCGAGCGCTTCCAGGGATGAGAGCAACGCGAACTGGGTTGCGGTATAGCGATGGTCGCACAGCGACATAATCAATGCGACAAACGCCACGGTGCCCATGCCGCCGGTTACATTCTCGACAAGAATCGACGCCGTGAGCGCCGTGTAACTTTTGCCCATCCAGGCAAGCCACATGAATCCCAAGTTTGAGACCGCTTGCAACAGACCAAAGAACAATAACGACCGAACCATCCCGAGCTTGGCCATTGCGACACCCCCGGCCAATGCGCCGATGAGCGTGGCGCCAATCCCAAGGCCCTTTACATACCCGACCTCGCTGACGGAAAAACCCATCCCTCCAATAAGAAATGCCGTTTGAAGCGAAGCTGCAACCGCGTCTCCGACTTTATAGAACACGATGAGGGCGAGAAGCCCGACGACCCCTGGGCGGGTAAAGAATTCTTTCAGCGGTCCTCCAACCGCTTCGGCCAGACTCGCCGGTGTCGCGCTTGGCTCTGTCGGTTCCGGACTGACAAGGATCGTGACAATTCCTGCCAACATCAACGCGGCAAGCAGCAAGTAGGTGTTTTGCCATCCAATGCGATCCGCCAACAAGAGTGCGCCGGCGCTCGCCAGTAACAGCGCACATCGATACCCATTTACCCACACAGCTGCACCGAAGCCCCGCTCTGGGCGTAAAAGCACGTCGGTCCGATAGGCGTCGAAGACAATGTCGAGTGAGGCAGAGAGAAAGGCCACCACAAGAGCCAAGACGCCGAGTATTTCCGGGCGCTGACCTGGCCCAGTCAACGCCATAGCCGCCAAGCCGAGCGCGACACTACCCTGCATCAGCAGCATCCACCCGCGTCGGCGTCCCAGCCAGGGAGGGACCAGGCGATCCATCAAGGGAGCCCACAAGAATTTCAGCGTGTAAGGGAGACCGACAAGAGTAAAAATGCCGATGGTTTTCAGATCGAGCCCGACGACCGTCAGCCAGGCCTGCAGCGTCCCGGCGGTGAGGGCCAATGGCAACCCCGATGCAAAGCCCAGGGGCAACATGATGGCAATCCGCCGGTTCGCAAGAATCTGTATGAACGATGGTGTTTTCATCAAGCCCTGTCCGTAGGCATGAAGGAGTAGCATATCACCGGAATGAGGAGCGGCTCAGGACATTCTCGAAATTCAATCGATCGAGAGGAAGGAGGGCTAGCCCGCATTATTCATGACGGTTCGTCGTGAAATCGCTGAGCCGCGTCGTGAGACCTGCGCGCGGAGCCGTGAGAACCCGATGCGTACTCGTGCAGTACGGTGAGAGTCTGAGTGGCGAGCCCGCAGGCCTAAGGCTTGTCGCAACAGCGGATCGGCGATTGCAGCAGAAGCGCTCATGAATAATGCGGGCTAGGTCAAAGAGGCATCGAAGAACCGCCTCTTGCGGCAGCGAATCACATATCAGCAGGGTTGCCCGTTGAAGGTACAGGGCTTGTAGCGCAAAACATCGAACTCTATGTTTTCTTGGTACACCCGTTCATTCCCGTTCACGCCATCCTGCTCCGGATCGTTATACATTGTGTGGTTCCACCAATAGAATAAGGGATAGGCTTCCGTCCTGTAGACAGGATTACCGTACGTGCTCCTGGAATACTCCTGAACGAGACGACCAGTGACATAATCGACTTGACCATTCCCGCGCAATGAATAGAGCGTGAGAAAGAGTCGCGCTTCGTGATCGTAGTGCTCATCGATTCGTGTCGCGAGGTCGGGTTCAACAGGAAGAAGATCCTTCGTCCACCCTCCAGACCCAGGGAGAAGGAGAAGAGATACCGTGAATATGGAAACCGCCAGCTTCGAAGGTGTCACAACAGACTCACGGTAATCGGGCGGCCACGGAGCCAGCGGACTCTAGCATGGGTTACCAAGGCCTTCAAGCAATGACAGCGCACACAGGAAAGAATTGGCGGGAGATCCTTGCTCCCATCGCAAGGACCTCCCTATAATGCCCACCTATCATGAAACGCGCCTCTCTCCATACACTCGGCTGCCGACTGAACCAAGCAGAGACGGCGGTGCTCGAAGC
>DATIQH010000192.1:0-3324 GCA_035471155.1 Nitrospiraceae bacterium
GAACTCTGGTACTCCCCCAAGAATCCGTGACTATTGCCCAGCACCACACGCCCCGAGGAGGAATCGAAGTCGCCCCCTTCAGAATTCGTCACGCGCTCATCCGTAGACATGGCGGCAGCCTCGACCCGTTTGGCGAGTTCAATCTGTTGTTCCGTATTCAGTCTCGTGGAATCGTAGAGATCCAGATCAGGCCTCTCACCCGCCATTTGATCCGCCGACGGCAAGCCGGACACTTGATCTTCCACGACGGCCTTCGCCAAGGTGCAGGTTTCGGCAACCAGTTGATTCAGCGAATCCGCTGAGAAATCGGAGGTGGAGGAGCTGGCTGAACGTTTTCCGACGAATACACGCAAGCCGAGATGCTTCTCCCGCGCCTTTGTGAGGCGATCGACAGCGCCCAACCGAACTTGCACCGAGAAGGTTTCCCCATCGGCGATAATAATATCCGCCTCCGTCGCCCCGCCGCGCTTTGCCTTGGCCAAGAGATCCATGGCAAGCTGACTATACCCGTCATGCTGTTGTATCTGTTGATTCATCGCTGCGTCCCGCCCACGGTGATTTCATCGATTCGAATGGTCGGCAGACCGACACCCACTGGAACGGATTGTCCTTCTTTGCCGCAGGTACCGATGCCTTCGTCGAGCTTGAGGTCGTGTCCGACCATCGAGACTTTGGTAAGGATCTCCGGCCCGCTGCCGATCAAAGTTGCGCCTTTAACCGGCCTTGTCACCTTTCCTCCCTCGATCAAGTAAGCCTCGCTGGCGGAAAACACAAACTTGCCGTTGGTGATATCCACCTGTCCGCCACCGAACGACACGGCATACAGTCCACGATCGACTGAGCGGATGATCTCATCTGGGTCCGATGTTCCGGCCAACATGAAGGTATTCGTCATGCGTGGCAGCACGACACTTTGGTAACTTTCCCGCCTGCCGTTGCCGGTCATAGGAATACCCATCAGACGCGCATTCAGTTTGTCAGTGATGTAGCCGCGAAGAATCCCCTTCTCAATGAGCACCGTACGACCGGTCGGAGTTCCTTCATCGTCCATGTTGAGCGAACCACGCCGGCCCGGTAAAGTCCCATCATCGACAATGGTACAGACATCCGATGCCACCCGCTTCCCGAGAAGACTCGAAAATGCTGACGTCTTCTTGCGATTGAAGTCCGCTTCCAAACCATGGCCGATGGCTTCATGCAACAAAATCCCCGGCCAGCCTCCACCCAGCACGACCGGCATGACACCGGCCGGCGCTTCGACAGCCGACAAGTTGAGAATCGCCTCCCGCGCCGCCTCCCGTGCAAAGCGAAGATACCGATCTCCCTCATAATAGAACTGAAATCCGGTACGGCCTCCGCCGCCGAACGAGCCGGCTTGCCGTTGGCCATTCTCTTCGGCGATACAGGTCACTTGTAGTCTCGAAAGCGGCTGCACATCCCCGATCAGCAGACCGTCCGATGTCGCGACGATCACAACCTTATACTCCGTATTAAAGGAGGCCATGACATTCTTGATGCGTGGGTCATACCGGCGCGCTTCGGCATCGATGGCATTCAAGAGGGACACGCGATCCGCTGTGGCAACTTCAGCCTGTGCCCGCTCAACCGGATAAAGATTGCGTGTCGGGCGTTGACGGACAGGAACCGGAACCGCCTCGGCCCCACCCGGTGAATTGGCAATATAGCGGGCTGTATCGGCTGCCAGTTCGAGATCCTTCTTCGTCAGCTCATCGGAATAGGCGAAGCCGGTTTTTTCCCCCGCTGTCGCCCGCACCCCCACACCCTGCGACACACTCTTGGTCGCGCGCTTGACGAGCGATTCCTCCATCGAAACGGACTCGGATACGCAGGACTCAAAATAGAGATCAGCGTAGTCAATATCACGAACTTTAACCCGCCCGAGCGCCCCAAGCACCTCGCCTTCAGTCAAACCGAAGGACGTCAACTGAACAAGTTCACCCATGGTATGCAAATCCTCACAACGATTAGCCAGCCGATAGATGGAGAAGTATAGCCGATCGTTTTCTACAGGCGCAACGGCTAATTCGTCCAACTCATCGCTTTTACAGGACTTTTACGAAAATTCGTTTGACATTCCTCACCCTCACCAGTAGACTTTGCTCGCCTGCCATACAATCCTTGAGAGAAACGATCGTTACTCAAAGCACGTTTATGGACACAAAAGACTCTTCGTCCGTCGATCAACTATCCGTAGAAGAGCTTGCCACAAAGCTTGAACCGGACCTCTTGCCCAAACACGTTGCCATCATCATGGATGGCAATGGCCGCTGGGCTGAGCTGCAAAACCTCCCTCGTATTGCCGGCCATCGGGAAGGAATCAAGTCCGTCCGGGAAATGATCACGGTCTGCCTGGAACTGGGCGTCCACGCTCTGACCATTTATGCGTTTTCACAGGAGAATTGGAACCGCCCCATTCAGGAAATCTCCTCCCTCATGGGTTTGCTCGAATACTACCTTTCGACGGAACGATCGAAACTCATCGAGCAGGGTGTCCGATTGCGTACGATCGGACGGCTCGACTCCCTTCCAGCCTCCGCCCTCCAATGGGTCCGGGCCGCTGAACAGGAAACAGCTCATCTCGACAAACTGCATCTCACCGTCGCCCTCAGCTACAGTGGCCGCGCTGAGATCGTGGACGCAGTGCGCGAACTCCTTCATGACGCTCAAGAAAGAAAGTTGCAACCTGACGATGTCGATGAGTCCCGTATCCAGGAATATCTCTACACCCACGACCTGCCCGATCCCGATTTATTAATTCGCACCAGCGGCGAAACACGAATCAGTAACTTTCTCCTCTGGCAGCTCGCCTACACCGAGCTCTATTTCACCCCAACCCTGTGGCCCGACTTCCGTCGCCGCGAACTCTTGCTCGCCTTGTTGGAATATCAGCGGCGCGAGCGGCGATTCGGTCGTGTCTTCAGCGCCGTTTCGTCGTAACGGTCGATCTCAACTTCCCCATGCAGGATTACAAAATCGTCGGGCAACAGCAGGTTGAACCAGCACCCGAGGTGGCGCGCCGCTTCGACCCCCGTCGCATTTACACGATTCTCGTCCTCGCCCCACTCTTGTATGCCATCATCCGCTACCTCCCGCCCCTCGCATTTTCCGGCGTTGTGGCACTGGTGGGAGGGCTCGCCCTTTTCGAGTTCTACCGCATGTGTTTCGGCGACCGCAGCCAACCCTCGCTGATAGGGATCGGTCTGGCAGGATTCGCCGCGCTGATTCTCGGGATACACCGGCCGGACATCATTATTCCAGCCCTCCTGGCCACACTGGTCGGCATTTTGACTGTTCCACTCCTAC